>DNSU01000015.1 GCA_003499585.1 Cyanobacteria bacterium UBA9579
TTACCTATCTAGCAATTCGAGTTTATTAATGTCCTGAGTTTGAACAGGAAGTCACATCAAGTGATTTACATTTTTCTTTAATAGTTAAAGTAATTAATGCAGCAAGTAAAACTGCAACTCCTGAAACTATAAAAGCATATTCCCAATGGTGAGTCATACCATCTGCAACCTGCATAGGATTTCTGGTAATTAGATAGCCTACTGCAACAGATGAGAGAATTTGTGGACCGGCAATAAATAAGTTGAATTTACCCATAGCTGAACCCTCTGTACCAGGCTTAATATGCTCGGTTAAGAGTGCAAATGGTAGAGCTAAAACTGAAGCCCAGCCAATACCTGCAATTCCCATAAATACGAGAACACTTGTGGCATCTTTAGCAATAAATGCTAAGCCAAAGAATGCTGCTGACATTGCAGTAAGTGCAAGGGCATGCACCACTTTTTTACCTAACTTACCACATATAATTCCAAGAGGAATTGAAACAACCAGACAAACTGCATTAAATATAGCAAATGCTGTTTGAGAAACATTTGTTGCAGCTAGTATTTGAGCTGAGAACTGTGTTTTAACAGCTTCTGTTGCCGCTGATAAATCAGGAATTGCAAAAACATTATGAACTACATAATTATTGAAATAAATGAACATAGACATAATGCCAAGCCATGTGAAGAACTGCATAGCGCATAATTTATATGCTTCTTTAGACGGGAAGCTGATTAATGCCATTGTAAGCATTGGAATACTTAAGATTAAAACAAACCAGGATAATAACTGCGCAATTGAATCTTTTGCAGAAAGATCATAATTTCCAAATACATAAATTAAACTTGTAACTATAAGTGAGAATACTGCACTTATAGCAAAATTTCTTACAGGTTCAAATGCACTTTCAGTGTTATCTTCTGTCTTAACTGGTTTATTTTTCTCAGGTGTAGTAACAGAGGTCCAAATCATCGCTACTGTAAAAGCAATTGCGCCCATTAAAAATTGTTGCTGAATAGACATCTGATACCCAAAAGCCCAGTTAACAAAAGGAGCCGTACCAAATGCGATTACAGCACCTGCACCAATTGCAAAGCTTAAGAAAGAATTCGCTAAAGCATGCTGTTCAGGTGGAGCAACATCAGGAATTAATGCTCTATAAGGGCCTTGGCTAACATTTACGCATGCATCAATAATCCATAGGAAGGCTGCAGCGACAACTATTGCAGAGATAATTCCAAAATGACTGGCAATAAATGCTGAGTTAGGAAATGCAATAAGACCTAAACTACCTAAGATTGCACCAACTAACAAGAATGGACGTCTTCTACCCATTTTTGTCCAGACATTATCACTAATAACTCCAATAACAGGTTGTACGAGAATACCTGTAATAGGGCCGGCTAACCAGATTAATCCAAATATTAATGGAGTAGCTCCTAATGGTTCGGTTACTCTGGCAGATAAGCCTATTTGCATTGACCATGCAAACTGGATACCAATAAATCCAATACAAAGGTTCAATAATTGCAAAACGGTTAGTCTTGGCAATACAAATGTAGGTGCAACTGCTTGTTCCTGTACAGTTTGTTCTTGTACCTGCACTTCTACACTTGAATTTTCAAATGTTGCATCAGATGACATAAATACTTTCTCCAATTCCTAAGTAAAAATTTAGCTTTTATTACTTACTAAAGTATATACAGTTTCAAAAAACCTTACTATTTATAATAAAGAAAATAGAGATAAAACTCAAATTTTATTATTTATTTTCAGATTATTTAAGTTTTAAAAAATAAATAATAAATTAAAAATTCACTATATTCTTAATTTTTGTAAAAAAGAGTTCAACAAAAGTATAAATAAAGCATTTATAAAGACAAAATTGTTTTTATATTAATGGAAGATATTGTTAAAAAATACAGTTAGGAAGTTTGGAAGAAAATGGATAGAATTACTATCAGTAAAAATCAATATTGTCCAAATTTGCTGCAGCCACAGCAAAGAAAACTTGTGACGAATAGTAATTCACAGGTTTTTAGTAGTTTTTATACTCAGCCCATTGTAAAAACTCTAAACCCATCTAATGATGGCAAATTTTCTTTTAAAGAAGCTGGTAAAAATTTTATTAAAGGCGCAACTTCTTTTATTACAGAAGCAATAAAACATCCCGTAAAATCTTTAGCAATTATTGGCGGATTAGGAGTAGCAGCAATACTCTGTCCACCAATAGGCTCGGTAATGATAGCATCAGGGGCTATCACAGGTGTACTTGCACTGGGATCAGGAGTAATAAAAGCGACTAAGTGTGCATATAACAAGGATTATGACGGAATAGAGAAATCATTTACAAATATAGGATCCGGAACATCAACACTTGCACTTTCAGCAATATTTGCAAGAGGAGTAGGATCTGCGAAGGGTATAAAATATTCAAAATTTAAGCCTACATCAAAAGGAATAAATAACTGGATAAAAGATTCTTATGTCGCCATAAAACAACAAGGTTTTAGATCAGGAGATATAAGAGCATCTCTAGACTTGGCAGAAACAAATCTACAAGCGGGATATCAAACACTAAAAAGCTGGCATAATAATAAAAATACAGGCACTAGCATTATTAAAGCTTTTAGAAACGAGCGTTGGAACGCTCTGAAAAAAATGCATGGCAAACAAACAATTATCACTCAAGATAATCAGACAATTCCAACGGGAATAATTAATAAAGCAAAGATATATCTTTCACAAGACAAAACCCAGGCAATTAAAAATATTAATAATAAAATTCAAGCCAGGCAAAAACTGGATATACAAGACTTGAAACTCTCCGATGATATTATACACAGCCTTTGGACACCACATGAATTCATTAAACAGTCATGGACATTTGCTCAAAACAAGAATAATTAAATTATAGACAGATCAAACTATACTAATTGGAGAAAAAATATGAACTCAGCAAACGGGATTCAGCTAAACCTCGACTATATGAATATGCAACAATCTTCATCATTAGAATTGATGCAAGCATTAAATATATATCCTGTTTCAATATACTCTTTTGGCAATCCAAATACGCATTATAATTTATATAATTTTGACAATAATTCTGTTGTACACAAACCAAATCCGGCTAATGACGGCAAATTTTCGTTACAAGAATTCGGCAGGAATGTAACAAAAGGCGCATTAAATCCATTTAAAAAATTTGCAAATGCACTAATAAAGCATCCGGTAAAAACTTTATCCATAGCCGGTATAATGATGGGGGCAGCCGCGCTATGTCCACCCATTGCTGTTGCCGGTGTAACAGCAGGGGCTGTAGGTGGAGCATTTATGCTTGGTAAAGGAATGGTGAAAACAACAAAAAATCTGGTAAAAGGTGAATACGACAAAGCAGAGAAAAGTGGTCAAGATATAGGTGAAGGCATAACTACACTAACTCTTACAGCAATTGGTGCAAAAACTTTACAAAGAAGCATAAATGGAAAAACCTTTACAAAATTCGAATTATCAACTCAAGGCGCAAAAACCTGGACTCAAGAGTCATATCAGGCAGTTAAAAGCACAATGAAAACTGATAACTATGCCACTATTGGAAACTTTCTCAAAATAAATAAAGAAGCAGCTATAAATACATACAAAAGCAGTCCAAGCAAAGGAGACATACTAACTAAATTCAACAATTTCAGGAAAGAATCCCTGAATAGGATTCAACAATATGACAGGAATATAGCAAATAAGACAGATCTATCAACAATAGCAAAGGCAAAAAAATATGTTGAATCAGGAAAACTAGATGCTCTGCAAACTTTTGAAAGAAACGCTCTAGATCGATCAATAAATAATACAGAAGAAATTAAAAATATTTTTAATATGTATAAGAGCTTTCTGCCAACCAATATAGCTAAAAAGGCAAAGCAAACAATGCACAATGATGTTGGATTCGGTGTTCAATATAGTGCAGACACAATATATCAAGTAATTAAGTAACTAGCAAAATAAAAAGGAATGCTTTTAGCATTCCTTTTTTAAATGGTGCCCTGGGCCAGACTTGAACTGGCACTGGGTTTGAGCCCAACCGGATTTTAAGTCCGGCGCGTCTACCGATTCCGCCACCAGGGCATCTCCCTTGTTGTCCAGTATTATTATACTATATTTCTCTTTGCAATAAAGATATTATTACAAACTTCTTATTTCGTCTATAAAAATTTTTCGATTTCCATTAGAATAGTACATCAAAAGTGATATATATCAGCGCAATTCCTAAGTTTAAAACGATTATATAAGTTTAAACTTCTTTAGAATTTATACCGCTTATATTCTCATCAGAATAAATTCTAATATTGCTAACTTCTAATAACGCAGAAGTTACTCCTTTTCCCTGTTTTTTAACGCCATCAAATTCCCCGGAATAAATTTGCTTAACACCACATGATGGGCTATTTTCTTTCAATATAAATGCTTTAATTCCAGACTTTCTGGCAAAATGCAAAATTTGATTTGCTCCTCTTTTAAAGTGAGCTGTTACATCTTCACCATTTTTATTTATGACTCTTGCTTTATTAAGCCATACATCAAAACCGTCACCATCTATTATTTCGGCCTGTACTCTGGGAGTTGGCAGCCCTCCTAATTGCTCAGGACATACAGGCATAAGGATTATTTTATCAGTTTCAAATTCATTCTTTAAAAAATCCATTACGGCATTATGATCAAAATCTCCGCACATATCACCGTCATATCTGCATTTAAAGAATCCTAAACAACCGCTTATACCTACTTTTATCATAATAGTTTCCTTATTATCTTTTGTTTTCCTAAAATACTGGAAAAAGAGAGCGTAGTTGCTATTTTAATGTTACAAAAAATTAAACTTAATTAAAAAAATTGAAATCCCACAAAAAACTATTAATATTTATTTTGTAAACTAATTCTTCTATAAATCAATTATTCCAGAAAACTTATTGGTAAGGAAGGCAGGAAATTTTATGTATTTTCAAAACATTAAGAAATATTAACAATTTTCAGTTTTTTTTAATGGTTAATTCAAAAAATCATTAAAGAAATATGAATACTCTGCCGATATAGAAATTAAGAAGATTAATTAATATACGGGAGCGAAAAAAGTATGGGCTTAGCAGCAAGTCAAGCAAGATTTTTATCCCTAACAGCAAGGAAGAGTGACCTGGAATTTAATGGACAACAAATTAACCAGGAAAGAATGAGACTGTCATATCAAACATCAACACTGTTTAGCGATATTTTAACCCTTACTGATCCAGCTCAATATGAACTTAAAGAGCTTGAAATAGAAGATTACCATCGACAAGATCGTATTCTTGAAATGGAATTGAAAAATATTGATACACAACAAAAAGAAGTTCAAACAGAAATAGACGCAGTTAAGAAAGTAATTGATAAGAACGTCGAAATGACATTCAAAACTTTCGCATAACTATTAACTGGAAATTAAGAAGAGAGTTATTAATTCCTAAGGAAGGTAGAGGATATGAGCTATAAAAATGATCATTTGCTAGTTATTGCCAATAAATATGGCAAAGCTGGCGGTGATGCGAAAGCAGAATTATACGAAACTTGGGATAAATTAAGAGACTTAACTGTTAGTGGACCTAGTATTGACGGCTCCAGCCTTGGACCCGTCTCAAATTTCATGTTGGAAATGGCGAGACTTTTTGCCCCAGGATCATTTATGCCAGTACTAGGAACTAACTCAATGAATATCCCTGGCACATCATATTCTTCTCCTATTAGTGGCGGAAATTCCATTACCCCTGGAGGTCTATCTGCATTTGG
>DNSU01000149.1:0-1789 GCA_003499585.1 Cyanobacteria bacterium UBA9579
GAGTTTAATGGTGCAGCTTTGCTGCCCGCTTGCAACTTTAACCGCAGTCCAAAAATCAAGCCTGTAAAGATTCTATATCTTGATTTTTATATTTTTAGCCAGACGGGCTCTTAGTTAAATATAAAATTCCCTCCGTTATAGCGGGGGGAATTTTTATTAGATCTGTTTTATACCGTCATTTGAGAGTCATCCGAGGGTTCTTGTTGTTCTTCAACCTCATATTCAATCCCTGTAAGTTCTGTCATGGCTTTTGTCCATTTTTCAATAGCTTCTTCTGCAGATGAGGGAGCCGGGATTGGTTTTCCTATTTTCACTATTAATTTTCCAAAAATAGGACAAAAATCTCTTTTTAATATTATTCCAAAAGGCAAAATATCAGCCCCTGTAGCTTTTGCTAAATACCCAAAACCTTTTTGAACAGTTCTAGCTTTACCTGGTGTTACTCTTGTGCCTTCGGGGAACATCCCCATGGGCCAGTTAGTGGAAGATAAAACAGTTTTTGCTGATCTAATCGTAGCGATTTCAAGTTTTTCTCTGTTAACCGCAAAAGCTCCAAGAATATCTATTATCTGAGATAAAATTGGCACTTGAAATAACTCTTTTTTGGCCATATACGCAATAGGCCGACTTGCTCCAAGTGCAATTATAACGGGATCAAAATACGAACTATGATTTGCCGCTACTATAACAGATTTATTCTTTGGGATATTTTCTTTGCCATACACTTCATACCTGAAAAATATTTTAAAAAAGGGATATAAAACACAATATATAACCCAATATTGTGCCAATGCACGCCACCATGTATAGTGACTGGCATCTACTTTAGCAAAATTTCTTGCCATTTTTATTTCGACTCCTTAATTGACTGTTTTTACTTGTTTTAGTTGGTCAAAAATATCAGTAAATTCAGGGAAAGATATATTTACCCAATTAAATTCATTGATTTTTATTGGGTTATCAGCTATCAACCCTGCAATATACCCTGACATTGCTATTCTATGATCGTGATATGTTTCCAGGGTGCAGTTTCCGTTTAATTTAGTTTTACCATGAATTATGAAACCGTCTTTTGTTTCTTCTATTTTAGCACCAAGCTTATTTAATTCTGTATAAATTGCCTTTATTCTGTCACATTCTTTATGGCGCAAGTCTTCTGCTCCACGTATAATTGTTGTACCTTCTGCCTGAGTAGCAGCAACGGCAATTATTGGAAGTTCATCTATAAGTCTTGGAATTATATCCCCTTCTATTACTGTTCCCTTTAAATTTGAATAATTTATCCTGATATCCCCTACTTCTTCGCCACATTCCAATCTTTCATTGAGAATTTCAAGCTCTGCACCCATATTTTTTAAAACATCTATAATTCCAGTTCTTGTAGGATTTAATCCAACATTTTGAATAAGAATTTCAGAATCAGGCACTATTGCTCCTGCTACCATAAAAAATGCGGCAGACGAAATATCACCTGGTACAATTATTGGCTTTGGAGTTAAATTGGATTTTTTAATACTTACTTCATTGCCATTTACTGAAATATCGGCCTCAAGATAACTCAAAAGCCTTTCTGTATGATCCCTTGATCTAAATGGCTCTGTAACAATTGTTGTACCATCTGCTGATAATCCGGCAAGAAGTATTGCTGATTTTACCTGAGCACTTGCAATAGGAGAATTATAGGTAATTCCTGATAATCTGCTTCCTTTTATACTGATAGGAGCTCTCGTATCATCATCTCTAGCCCAGATATTTGCTCCCATTTCTTTTAAAGGAACAATTACTCTGG
>DNSU01000149.1:1858-2973 GCA_003499585.1 Cyanobacteria bacterium UBA9579
TTTAAAGGAACAATTACTCTGGCCATGGGCCTTTTTCTAAGGCTATCATCTCCGGTCAGAACACTATAAAAATTCTGCCCGGCTAACACTCCGCTCATTAGTCTTATAGTTGTACCTGAATTACCTGCATCTAATATATTATTCGGCTCCATAAACTTATTTTTATTTGAAATTACAATATCTTTATCAGATTTGTAGTTAATTTCCACTCCAATCCCTTTAAGAACATTAAGAGTGCTTTTACAATCTGCACCGCCTGAAAAATTAGATATACAAACCGTATCGTATGTCAATGAGCCAAATATAGCAGCTCTATGAGAAATAGACTTATCTGCAGGAATTACAACCTGCCCTTTTAAAGGGGTTTTAGCAGGTTCAATCTCTTTTAAATTTTTAACTTGAACATTATTCATACTTTAGATTACACTATAAAAGGATAGGAAATTTCTACTTTTGTAAAAAAATGTCTAGTTAAATTTTACTATTCAAAGCTTATCCCGAGTCTACAATCGCAACGGGATTCAGGTTTTCAGGACCAATCCGGTACCTTTACAAATTATCAATATAATTTTGTATAAATCTGAAAACAAATCAAAGTAAATTTAAATTGTGTCAAGGAAAATTTCTTTATTATAGAATGTATACCATGATTCTCATTCTATAGTTTTAGCTTGACAGTGGTTATTGTTAGGGCTATTATTTAGTCTACATGTTAAAAGCCCTGCAGGAGTGCCATAAAGCCAAAACAGCTTACTTGGCAAGATAATGTAGGCTTTTATAGTAAATTTATTCTAGTAAAGGTGAGAAACAATGGGCGTAAAGAAAAACGATAGATTAGTGATTTTGGCCTGTGGTGAATGTAAACGTCGTAACTACACCACAACAAAAAATAAGAAGAATGACCCCGGCAGAATAGAACTTAATAAATTTTGTCCATTCTGCAATTGTCATCAATTACACAAAGAAACCAAGTAATTTATAAAGTGCATGTAGGAATGCGTCTTTAGTTCAGTGGTAGAACGCCGGTCTCCAAAACCGGATGTCGTGGGTTCAAATCCTACAGGGCGCGTTTCTAATTAAATATAATCAGCTAATGAATATATGTTGAGGACAAA
>DNSU01000148.1:0-1621 GCA_003499585.1 Cyanobacteria bacterium UBA9579
TCACAGGCACGACAATGTTTATGATATAATGCTTACGATCACTAAAAGGTTTTAGCGTTTTCTAGTCTAGCCCCTTTATTTGAGTCAAATGATAGAGCAGAATCATAAGGATCATTAAAAGTATTAGGATCTGCAAGCCATATTGTATCACTTTTTAAATTTTCAATGTGGTTATTTTTATTAAATGATCTATATTTAAAAATTGAGGAGGGGAGATGTTTATCTTTAAATAAATTAGCTTCTCTTAATTTTAAATTATTTCCCGAAAGCTCATCATCAACGTCAATATTTTCCAGCATTTCAAAATATTTTTTTATCCATTCGTCCATGGCAATTCTTTCTTATTTTTAAACTGAATTTTTGAAATAAGTAGCATACTTGCTTATCAAATATTATATCTGGAATTTATTATCTTGAATCAGCGTGATATGTTTTCCGTCTTTTGTAATGCCTTCAACCACTACATTTGGCCCGCCTATCATAAAGTCATTGTGAGTAGTTGAATCATTAACATTGTATTTTTCAAGATATGCTTTCTTTTCTTCATTATTTTTGATTTCATCAGCACCTTCAATACAGCTTGAATATCCACTGCCTATTGCAATATGGCATGCCGCATTTTCATCGAGCAGTGTGTTATTGAATACTCGTCCTAGATCAAAGATTGGCGATCCTGCAACTAGGGCAACTTCACCTAACATATCTGCATCTTCATGCATTTTTACGTGTTCTTTAAGGATTTCTTCATTTTCATCGGCTTTTACTTCAACTGCTTTGCCATTTTCAAATTTCATTTGAATCCCTTTAACTAAATTTCCATTGAGGTTTAGGGGCATGGTTGCACAGACAACTCCACGAGTTTTTGTTTTATCAGGAGTAGAGAATGCTTCTTCAGTTGGTGTGTTAGCTATATAAGTTTGTCCTGACGGTGTTGTTTCTTTTGCTGCCTGGAATTTTGATTTCTCAGACAGGCCAATATAAAGATCAGTTTTTCCGTCGGGTTTTTTAGTTGCAGGATCAACGCTGATAAAGTGGACGGTATCGAGTCCTTGATTTTTTATTAAATCATTTAAAGAGTTAGCAACCTGTTGTAATTTATCTGTATGTTCGTGAACTTTGCCGACTCTGTTAATTTTTCTGGCATCATCAGCAGCTTTATCAAGAGCTTTTATTTCATCAGTTCCAAATTCGGGATAAGCTGAGATAGCTGATTTAGTTGTTGGAGCGTAGTAAATATTCCATGGGCATTCAACAATCATTTTGTTTCTAATATCTTTAAGGGCTTTTCCAACAGCTGCACTATTTTTGGATATTCTCTTAGGATCAACTCCTTCTAATTCATTAGGATCATCTCCGTCGAGAAAAAGCCGTGCAGTGTTTTTGTCAAGATATTCCTGAAACTGCTCGATCATGGACTGAGGAACTTCTTCCAGAACTTTATCACTGGCATATTGCAGTTTGGTTCGACCGAAATTATTAGGATGTCTTTCATTGTAATTAACCTCTATAGGAACAGGCCCTTTGGTCTGGTAAATATATTCAACCAGTTTTAAAATATTGGGTTCATGTTCTCTTTCTCCGCCAATTCTAACAGGCTGACCTTCTTTGACGTTTAATATGT
>DNSU01000148.1:1728-8307 GCA_003499585.1 Cyanobacteria bacterium UBA9579
TTTTTTTGGATATCTTTTGGAATATCAACCTTAGTACTATTTATAAGCTTCTTAGCTTCTTCAGAAGATAAACCGGCTTTTGTATAAGGTGAATTAGCGCTATTAAACTCGATAAAAGCAGCGCTTTCTTTTCTTAATTCTTCATCCCTTTTTTTCTTACACTCAAATTCAGGAGCATTATATTTTTTTCTTAAAGCCTCAAGTTCAGGCTCTTCTATCTCAACCACAACTCTACCCGAGCCCATTTTATAAGCTTCTTGCATCATCAGATTAACAAAAGGAATATGTTCTTTTTGTGTTTTAATTTTCAAAGGCTGATCAGGCTGCAATTTAATATCGTCATTTAAAATCTTATGAATATAATTTATCATTTTCCCCTCCACCTCTGCTTTTCTATCTTTATTTGTAAAGGAAACAGTATCAGCTTGCAACCCTTTAAAGTTGATATTTTGCTGTTGTGCTGATTTTTGAGGTTTTGTTGTTTCATACAATTTAGCAATAAAGCTATTATTAATTCCATTTAATCCCATTTATTATACTCCTTTTTTTATATATATTTTCAGTTTCATAAAAACAAACCAAAAAAAATAATTGCCTATTTTTTGAAGCATATTTAAGAATTAAATATAAAGCCCTATTTAAAATAGGGCAAATCAACTTTGTTTATAACTGTTTAAAAAAATCAGGAATATCCACAGCTTCATTAGGGCCGATTATTGTTTCCCAGCCGGGCATATCTTCCTCAATTTCTTCTTTTAAAGTACTAACGTGCCCTGGAATAACCATTTTTCTGTGTTTGACAGTGTTTTCAAGATTAAATTCCTTAGCTGCTTTTGCTATAGTTTCACCCGTAAACTTGTTAGCAGCCCATGCCGTTAAAACGCTCATGCCATCTGATGAAGTTATTAGTAAGTATGCCGGCATGCCGGATGCTTCAATCTCACTAACAACGGTGAAGTATGTAAGAGCAAAGTTAGTAGTAACAAACACAGGTGAATTCTCATCCACATCGCCTATAGGATAGAGTTTTGAATCTATTTGAAGAGGCTTTTGCGGGTCGGTAAAGATATTTTGCCTTAGGGTAAGCAGTGAATAAATCAGCGCTTCATTGAAATAATCAAGTACAACGATATTTGAATATTTACATAAGAAAGTTGAAGCCCAGATTGTTTTATCAATTATGTTTTCAGGAATCCCCTGAACCCTGTCCATAAATGAAATCACAGGAAAACCAAGAGGTTTAAACTTGTTTTCAATAGCCGCTCTTCTAATATAAGTCAGATTCTCTACCAGATTATTAGCAGATAGATCTTTTAAGCCTATAACAAGATTTTCTGCTTTATTTTCCAATGCTTTACCAGAATTATTAACCAGAGATTCAAGATTATTACCTGTTATTACCACAGGAACTTTAAATTCTTTTTCTATTTCAACTGATTTGTCAGAATTTTTTAAATATACTAAAGGTTTTGATTCTTTAATTTCAGCAAGTATATTTTTAATATTCTCAACGTTTGAGCTGATTAAAATAAGAGGCATGCCTGATTGTGCTACTCTTTTAGTTTTTTCAATAAAGCTATTATCTAAATCCACAAGAGCAATAGCATTAACCTTTAAATTTTCTCCAACTCTTTCAACGCAATAGTTGGAAATTTTATTAAATTTACTTTCAAATTCAGGATCAGAGCTGTTTAGTTTTATAGCAATACAGGTAGGATTAATGAATTTTTTGTCATGCCGAAACATAACGGTTTCATTACCGACGGTTACCTGATTTTCAACAGGACCAAATTTAATTTCTATTTGCTGAACCTGACTCGCTTCTTCTAAAAGACCTTTTAATTCATCAGATATAAATTCGCATTTGTCTAAAGTCGCTTCTTTCTTGGCCAATTTCATTGCAAAAGCCATACAGGTAGGAAAACCGCATTTCTTGCAATTAGCTTCTTTTTCTTTTTTGCCACCCGGTAAATATTTAAATATCTGTAAACCTGTTAAAGCCATTTTTATCCTATCTCTACATTACTATTAATAAAACCTTTAATATGATTCATTGCATCAGGATGATGCATAATAACAAGATTTGCGCCGGCTGTTATGATGGAACTTGCTGTTACGCACTCCCAAATAATAGCTCTATCTTGCAGGTTGCCCCATTCGGGTTGAGTATTATCAGATTTGGCCTCTTTAGCTTTCCATGATTCTTCGCCGACAAATGTAACAATAGGCATATTCAGCATAATATCGCCTTCTAATCCGGCAAGCTTTATTCTCTCAATTACGCTGTAAGCATAATCAAGTCCATACCCAAGAGAACCCATATTAGGGTCGATTAATATTTTATCAGGATCAAATCCCATCTCGGTTATAAGGATATTAAGCTGTTTTGCAAGGTTAATATCAATAGGTGTTCTGGCAATAACATTGTGATTATGCTCTTTTGCTACAGGAATAATCTCTTTATAATTATCTTCTGTAATTATTCCTAATGTACATGATCTAGTTGCTGCTTTTGCAAGAGCAGGTAAGAGCTTTAAGTCTATGTCCTTTTTGTCTGATCCGAGAACAATCACCGGAACATTAATGGTTTCAAGAATTTGTCTTAATTGTTCCTGACTTTTCTCGATTTCTAAATCAACATTTTCATTATGTCCAATGTTAAATCTTACAGCTAAAATATCCGCACCCTTTTCAACAGCTGATTTAGCCCATTGAGCCATATCATTAATGCAATCTCCCCATACTTCTTTTAGTATTTTAGGATAATTAGCAGGAGGATGAGATTGAATTTCAATGGCTACAAGTGGTCTTGCTTTATTTTGTATTTCTGAGTGTAAGAATGGAAGAGAATTTTCTCCACCTACGGTTAAATCATTAAGATTCACCTGCCTGATAGCAGTTTTATACTCTTTTTTAGGAATCACAAAGGTATTACTCATTTTTCTCTCTCAAAAATTACTTTTCATATAACATTTTACACCGCTCAAAATAATTGAGTAACATTTTTTCAATGAACAGCAAAAATCATAAATGAAATATGAAGAGAGCGATTAGTCCACTCGACAGGGATTTATTTATTATTTTAAGAGTAAAGTCTTAGTACTCTGTTAAATTAGTTTTTACGGGAGATATGTCCGCTAATGTTTTGAGATTTCGATTAATTTGTTAATGGTTTCGTTAAAATCAGCTTTTTCATCGACAGGTTGTTTTAGAAAGGTATTTATTTCATCATTTAACCTGATAGCTCTATCAATTTTGGCGTCAGTTCCAAAAACATAAGCCCCAATATTAATTAAATCAGCATTTTTATTGTATATGGCGAGTAGATTTCTCATTTTACCTGCAGCATCTAAATGTTCTGCTGATGATATTTCAGGCATAACCCTACTGATGCTGCCCATGACATCTACAGCAGGGTAATGGTTACGATGTGCTAATTCTCTGGATAATAATATATGTCCGTCAAGAATCCCCCTTACAGTGTCAGAGACAGGCTCATTAAAATCATCCCCTTCTACCAAAACGGTATAAAGCCCTGTAATTGTACCTTTGTCAGTTGTTCCAGTTCTTTCAAGGATTTTTGGCATAAGAGCAAATACAGAAGGTGTATAGCCTCGAGTTGCAGGAGGTTCTCCGACTGCTAGGCCCACTTCTCTTTGAGCCATAGCAATACGGGTTATGGAGTCCAGCATGAATAAAACATCCCTACCACCATCTCTAAAGTATTCAGCAATACTTGTAGCAACGTGTGCTGCTTTAATTTTTACCAATGAGGGTTGGTCGGAAGTAGCAACGACTACTACTGATCGGCTTAATCCTTCAGTTCCAAGAGAATTTTCGATAAACTCCCTAACTTCACGGCCCCTTTCACCGATTAAAGCAATGACATTCATATCAGCATTTGTGTTTCTTGCAATCATACCAAGAACAGTGCTTTTGCCTACACCACTACCTGCAAATATGCCAAGTCTCTGGCCTTTACCTACTGTTGTAAAGGCATCAACTGATCTTACCCCCATAACCAGTGGTTCGTGAATCAGTTTTCTTGTTAGGGGATTAATTTTCTTAATTTTAGTTGAATAGGTTTTATTTGTTCTTAGAGGCCCTAATTCATCAATAGGCCGACCAAGACCGTCTAAAACTCTGCCTAACAATTCCGAACCGACTTTAACCTGTATTTGCCCTCCGGTATTTATAACAGTAGCACCTGGTCTTAGTCCTTCCATATCCCCTAAAGGCATTAATAATACTTTATTGAATTTAAAGCCAACTACTTCAGTCCAGATGGGTTCCTGATCCATTTTTGGGTAAATATAGCAAAGATCGCCAATACTTGCAGTTGGTCCGTCAGCTTCTATAATAAGACCGATTATCTCGGTTACATGCCCAACTTCTCTAAAAGTATTGGATTTCTTGACAATATCACTATATTTAGTTAGATTAATCATCTGTATCCGGCGGTTCTTCTATTCTTATTTCAATTTCCTTAGGTATTTCAGCTAAAATAGGATTTTCTTCAGCTTCAAGCAGAAGTTGTTTAGCTATTTCAGATATCTGTGTTTCCAGTCTCGCATCTATTCTGTTTTCTGTAGACTCTACTATAACTCCATCAGCAGGAATAGTTTTGTCTTCAAGTATTTTAATGGATTTTAAGCCATTAACTGTCTCTTTAAGTTCTTCTGAAAAATCATACAAATAGTTAGTAATAGCTGGATTAACTATGATATTTACTTCTTCTTTGTCTTTTAATTCATTTATAGCAGCTTTTATAATGCTTAATATTTTGTCGGGTGCAATTTCCAGATGTTGCTTTAATACTTTCTCAGCAATAACTATAGTTAGCTGTAAAATTTCTTTTTCTGAAGAAGATATAATTTCCTGTTTGACTTTAAAAACTGATTGAGCAAGTATATCAAGGCTTTTAACCTGATTAATCAGGTCTTCATGAACCTGATTATGGCCATCCTGATAACCAATGTTATAACCAGCCTGATATCCATCTTCTTTTGCCTGATTAGCAGCTTCTTGAGACTGCTGAATCATTTCCTGTACCCGATGATTGGCAGCTTCCAGAATTTGTGCAGCCTGAATATTTGCCTGATTGATTATTTCTTCAACTTGTTTTTGTGCGCTTTTTAGGGCTTCTCTCTGGATTTTGTCAGCTTCTTCTTTTTCTTTTTGTATATTGCCCAAAACATAGGAATTTCCAAGTTGAATGTTGGAACTTTCAATCCTAGTCAATGAAATCATCCTCCACGTCACGTGAAAGTACAATTTCACCGGTTGCTTCAAGGGCACGGATTGTGGAAACTATTTTAGTCTGACATTCCTGAACTTCTTTTGCTCTTACAGGGCCCATATATTCCATATCATCTTTTAACATAGCAGAAGCTCTTTCTGACATATTCTTGTATATTTTTTCTTTAACATCCTGATTGGCGCCTTTAAGAGCCATTGCCAGATCTTTGGTTTCAACCTCTCTAAGTATACGTTGAATTGATCTGTCATCAAGCTTAACAATATCTTCAAATACGAACATTAGTTCTCTGACTTTTTCAGCAAGGTCTCCATCGTAAGACTCCAGAGTTTCCATAATTTTCTTTTCAGTGCTTCTGTCAGATCTGTTTAAAATATTTGCAAGAGAATCAACACCACCAGCTTTGGAGAAGTCCTGAGATACAACTGATGAGAATTTACTTTCTATAATTTTTTCTATTTCACTTAAAATTTCAGGATTTGTTCTATCCATCTCCGCTATTCTCATAGCTACAAGAGTCTGTAATTGAGGTGGTAAACTGTTTAGAACAGCAGCAGCTTTATCAGGCTTTAAATAAGCTAGAACAAGAGCAACTAATTGCGGATTTTCATTTTGAAATGATGTTGCAAGTTGCCCTGGATCTGCATCGTTAAAGAACTGAAAGGGGTTTGTATGAAGGTTAGCCATTAATTTTTCAAGAATTTGTTCAGACCTTTCCGAACCATAGGCCTGTTCCAGAAGCTTTTTTGCATAGTCCATCCCACCTCTTGATAAATAGTTGCTTGCCTGAAAAAGGGAATGAAACTCTTCAAGAATATCATCAAGAGTTTCTTTAGGTACTTTATTCAAACTTGCAATATCCATAGTAACTTGTTCAATTAACTCATCATCCGGAATATTTTTTATAACTTCAGTTGCTGTAGATGGCCCAAGAATAATTAAAAGGGCTGCAACTTTTTGGGAGTTAGACATTTGATTTAATGAGAACTTAGTTATTTCCATAGTGTATTAATCCTTAACGTATGATAGTAGCAAACGAGCAGCTTCAGATGGGTCAGATAGAATAATATTATTTAAATCTGATTTCATTCTTTCTAATTCAGGTTCCAGTTTAGCTTCAATAGCAGGTATTGAGGCTACTTGCAGAAGATCTGGTTCTTCCTCAGCTTCTTCATAGTAATTTTCTGTAGAATAGACTTCCTGTCCTTGAAGAGGTTTTTTAATAAGTGAGCTAAATACAAATAATGCGCTTAGTCCAAGAATTAATACTACCAGCATTGGTGCAACATTTTTCACCCAGAATTCTATATTGCTTGTTTTCT
>DNSU01000148.1:8382-11591 GCA_003499585.1 Cyanobacteria bacterium UBA9579
GTTTTCTGGATTTCGGTTAAAACTTTTTCCGTAACCTGCTTTTCTTCATCAGTAGCAAACTGCATGCCAGTTATGGTAATAATATCCCCTCTTTCAAGGTTTGCACCACTGGCAGATACAATAAGATTTGTGAGCTCTTCTTTTTCTTTAGATGTAAGAATTTTATTTAGAGCCACAGCTATTGTCATTTTTTCTACTGTACCAGGTGCATATACGATTTGCTTAACCTCTTTAGACACATTAAAGTTTCTGATTGTTTTTACTTTTTCATAGTTAGTATTTTTAGCACCAGCTATTTCTTGTGTTGCTTCTTCCTGTGCAGGTGCGGTCTTGCCTTTATCGTATACTTCAGTTTCTGACTGTGAACTAACCATAACACCTTCAGGAGTATTTTGACTTGCATTTGAAGGAATATATCTTTCTATAGTTGATCTGGCAGTATCAAAATTCATAACAGCACTGATTTGAACGCTGAAATTATCTTGTCCTACAAGTTTTTCTATTACTTTTGATACTTTTTTGGCTGTTATATTTTCAAATTTAAGCTTATAATCAGTGATGTCTCCACCCTGATTGATTTCTTCTGATAACGGGGTTCCATCTTGAGTGGTAAGAAACACTCTTTCAGGTGTTAATCTTGAAATTCCATAGGCAACAAGATTTTTTATAGCTTTAACCTGATCAGCTTTCATTCTGGTGCCTGGTTCCAGAATAAGCATTACTGATGCAGATGGTAATTCATCATTTTCTGAGAAAATTGATCTTTCAGGGTCAGCTAATTGTACCCTGGCTTTTTTTATTCCTTTTATTCTTTCTATGGTTCTTGTCAGTTCACCCTGATAAATTCTTTGACGTGTCAGCTTATTTTGAAAGTCTGTAGCACCTAATTGAACCTTGTCCAGTAATTCAAAGCCTGGATTGCTATCATGTATTATATCATTTTCAGCAACCATTAATCTTAAATCTTCTTTTAACTCAATAGGAACGAGAATTGTCTTTTTATCATCACTAAGTTTATACTGATAGCCTGATTTTTTAAGATTCTCTATAACTGCAACTGCGTCAGTTTCAGATAAGTCACTATATAAAACACCCCAATTAGGTTCAGTTGATTTTGCAATAAAATATGCTATTGCAGCAAAAGTAACAATAGTAAGTAAAATTATAGTAAACTTCTGGAGGAATTCAAGCCCGTCCCAGAGTTTCTTTAAATCTTTCATTAATAGGCTAAAGTAGTTATTCAATTCTCTCTCCCCGTTATAACGACCCCTTTTTTAGGTATCATATCTTATTTAGTAGTGCTTCATCGTTAATTAATAATTATAAGCTAAGTCTATCTGTTTCAGAAGCTTCGATTGGTAACTTAAATTTGTGATATTATCACTCTTAATTTTATACAAATATTTGAAATAATCAAAAAGATTAAGTTAACTTAACTATACTTGTATCCTTGACATTTCCTGATAAGCCTGAAGAATTTTATTTCTCATTTGCAATGTCAGATTCATAGAAAGACTTGATTTTTCCATGGATATCATAACGTTGTGAAGATCGATATCTCCACCAGAGGCAAAAGTCGCTACATCATTTTCAGCAGCTCTTTGTTTTGTATTGACGTCATTCATATAATTACCAATTACGTTAGAAAATGTTTTCACTGCTGTATCTGCTGATAAATCATTGATACCGAAGCCTTGTGTATCAATAAATTTTTCATTAGTAAGTATGTTCATATCCTGAGCAAGTTCCGGGTCTTGAAGTAATTGATTTTTTGTAATCTTCCCTGTTAAAGGAGCATTAGTATCATTCCTCGGCATATTAACATTGAAATTATCCATATTGCCTTTTAATGTATTCATATAACCATTTAAAGCATTTGTATTTCCTATATTTCCCAAGCCTTGAATTCCATTTAAAAAGCCAGCCATAGTTATCTCCTGTTGTTTTTATATTCTTTTATTTCCGTCACAATTTATGAGATTAATTTTATTTGCAGAAGTAGCTTTAGATGTTTCTGTAGTTAAATCCGCTAATATCACTTTCAAATCCTGTATAAGTTTTTCATTTTCCTGTAAATTTACGGGACTGAAGGATTTTTCTCTATTTGAAAAACTTGCCATAGTTAGCCCCCTTTAGACTAATTATATTCTTAGAGCAGATGCTAACATGCTTTTTGTAGTATCTAGAGTAGTAATATTAGCCTCATAAGCTCTACTTGCAGTTATCATGTCTACCATTTCAGTAACGATATTGACATTTGGCATATCTATATAACCATCTTTGTCTGCATCAGGATGGGATGGGTTATAGATACGTCTTGCCGGACTGTTATCTTCAACGATTTGATCAACATTAACTCCGGTTGCTACGTTAGCAGTGTTAGCACTAACGCTTCCTTTTAGTGTTGCATTTGATTCAGAGCCAATTTTGATTTCACCGATTTCGTCTGAAGATTGATTTTTATTCTGTTTTAAAGCATCACTGTATATAGCTGAAAATACAACTTCTTTTCTTTTATAAACGCCCGGTGTGCCATCAGGATTCCTGGTTGTGTTAACGTTAGCAATATTACTTGCTACAGCATCCATTTTAATTCTTTGCGCGTATAAACCAGAGGCGCTGATATTTAGAGCATCAAAACTCATTATTATCTACCTCCATGTTCTATTACTGTTTTTAAGCCCAGGAACATTTTTTCCTGAAAAGTTGCTATCGCAGTATATTTGGTACCATTCTTAGCCAGTTCAGCCATTTCATACTCAACGTTTACATTGTTTCCATTTGGTTTTATAGCAGCATTATCTGTTTCATACATTTCAGGTGTAAACTTCTTATACAATTCATTTTGAGAGGTTGAGCTCCCTGATAATGGTAATGAGGTTGGTGAATAACTTAACCCCATTGAATTTTTCACCTTTTGTTTTTCTATTTGATCATCTCTTTGAATAATTTGAACCAACTGATCTTCAAATTTCACGTCAGTTCTTTTATACCCGGGAGTATCAGCATTTGCTATATTTGCAGCAAGAGCATTATGCCTTGATGATAATGCATTAAGTGCTAAAGTTGATACTTCTATAGCGCTTTTACTTACTAAATCCATTATATTTGCCTCCCCTGTTTTATTATTCGATAGGTAGTGTTAATCCAAACACTGTCCCTTTAGGGCTTGTAGCAACTATTGCTAAACTCCCCCCGTGTGCTTCCAA
>DNSU01000148.1:11612-15443 GCA_003499585.1 Cyanobacteria bacterium UBA9579
CTGTCCCTTTAGGGCTTGTGGTAAGAATTGCCAGACTTCCCCCGTGTGCTTCCATTATTTTTCTTGCCTGAGCAAGCCCCAGTCCTGTCCCTTCCTTTTTCGTGGTGAAATATGGAGTAAAGATTTTTTCTTTATCTTCTGTAGAGATACCTTTTCCTTGATCATGAATCTTTATGCTGAGCATATTATCATTATTGTTGTTATCTACTGTTATTTCGACTGTACTATTCTTTTGAGATGCTTCCAAAGCATTTTTGACTACATTCAAGATTGCCTGGCTTAGCTTAATCTTGTCAAATTTAACCTGAATACTATTATCTAAAGAATAATTTAGTAATAATTTTACTTCTTTTTCTTCAAATGAGGGTTTAACCAGACTAATTATCTCGTTTAAAGCATATTTTAGATCATCATTTGAATTTTCAATTACCATTGGTTTGGAATAGTCAACTAATTCAGTTAATAACCCTTCTAAACCAATTGTGGCATTGCTGATACAGCTAGCTGCATTAGTAAGTGATTCGGATATTTGAGGATCTGTAATTTCTGAAGATATCTTTTCGATGTTTTTAGAGATGATTTTTGCATATAGGCTTATAAAGCCAAGAGGGTTTCTTAGCTCATGTGCGATTGTTGAACATAATTGACCGATTGCAGCCAGCTTTTCAGCTTGCAGAGTCTTGTTATTCAACTCCTTAAGCTCTGTATTTGCGCATATAAGATCTCTTTGACGGTTTTCAAGACTTGACAACAATTTTGTCAGAATCATAGTAAAATTCTCATTACGGCGTCGGTCTTGTTTAATCTGCGCAATGTCATTGTGCAATTCTTCATCAAAAGATATAGTTTGCATATGATCAATAATTTGCCTTGCATCGTATGGATTTAGTGAGCAAAAACCGTCACATAATCCTGATACTTCCGGGCCGAATGCTTCTGATGTTGTTTCATTCCAGAACAGGCATGCCGAGAATTTCTCATCAATAATAATTAAGAATTCGTCGTTTTCTAATTCGGGATTATCGAGTTTAATGTGTTTAAAGCTGTCATATTCAGGATTATCAGAGTACATATAGACTTTTAATTCTGAATACTTAAGCCTGTTTAGTAGCCCCTGAAAGCTATGAGTATCTTTCACTTTAATTAGAACTGTTGCGCCATATCTGTTTTCAATAACAGTTTCCAGTAGACACCTAAACAGACTCAAAAGTGTCTGTTTAGTGTACATATCTGTAGTAATATGACTCATCAGGTCTTTTAATGAAGTATTTTTAAGAAACCTTTTCATCTCGTCCTCAAGCCTGTCAGGAATTAGCCAGTTTTTATCAGTTATAAATGTGTCACCAAAAATCAAGAAGGATTTTTTATCAAAATTCTTCTTGATTTTTTATATTGGACTTATACGGCAGCTGCGCGTACTTTTTTTCTTGAACTGAGACTGTGATTGATAGCGTATAAAACAGCCTGCGTTCTGTCATTTACCTGTAATTTTTGGAAAATATTATTTACGTGTGTTTTTACTGTTGTTTCGCTGATAAATAATTTATTAGCTACGCCTTTATAAGTAATTCCCTGTGTAAGTAACTCAAGTACTTCTTCTTCTCTTTGTGTAAGGTATGCGAGTAAGTTTTCTTCGTCTTCTTCGAATTTATTTTTGTTGTCATCTTTGAATGATTTATAGAAGTGATCAAAGAATTTAACTGTAAGAATAGGTGGAAGATAAATCTTACCGCTGATAACTTCGTTAATAGCGATAACTAATTGTGAAGCAGCCATAGTTTTTAAGATATAGCCTTTTGCTCCGACTTTCATGGCTCTAAAGATAAGATCAGCATCATCATAACCTGTAATAGCAATAATGATAGCATCTTCATTTAATTTCTTGATTTCTTGAATAGCAGTAATGCCATCTGTTTCTGGCATATTGATGTCCATTAATATAATCTCAGGATTATATTTTTTAACCAGAGAAACAGCTATTTCTGCGGAAGCTGCAGTGCCGATAACTTCGTAATCGCTTTCAATGTTAATTAATTCTCGAATACCTGAAGCATGATCGTAATTGTCGTCTACGATTAAAATTCTAACATTTTCTTGAGTATCAACTCTTCTCATTGAATATCTCCCCCCAGACGTAAAATTCAACAATAACCCACTTGTATTGGAGTTGTTGGCTCCAATGTCAAATTTTGATTTCCTACACTATGCATAGTACCCTTTTAAAATACTCATCTCATCCACTAAAAGGTTTATCTTTATCCTATATAAGGTTGAGACCGGGGTGTAAACCATATGGTTTAGAAGAGTAGCAGAATTTGGATACTGTTTATCTTTTAGCTGTCAGTATTTATCTAAATAATTTTGTTTATGACATTCAGGGTTGCCTGATTGTTTATAATGCAGAATTTACCAGCCGGCCAGAGTTAGTTGATCTTGCCAGCACCTTGTAGCAAGATTATTTTAATCATATTGATTTTGTAATTTTTTGAACTTAGGGAGGATTTTTTGCTGATTTTACTAGTGTAAATAGACTAAGGCATTTGGATTAGCGGGTTTCAAAAAAATAAGTTGAGCGGATTATATTTAATACAAAATAAAAAAGGGAGCGTGAGCTCCCTGTTATTTTGTATGCAAGCAAAGGATAAGGTATTAAGGTTTATTGGAGAAATATCTGTTGAGAAATCCTTGAAACATTGCAGCGTGTCTTCCTTCGTCTTTTGATGCTCTGTCAAAGAATTTGGCTGCATCTTGATTTCCCTGATTTGATGCTATTTCCGCGGCTTCTTTTTTGCCTAATTGGGCGCCTCTTTCGGCTTCCACTCTCCATTCGAGGTTTTCTTTAGTGGATTTGACTTTACCCTGAATTTCAGCGATTTCAGCGGCATGGTAGCCTTCTTCAATTGCAATTTTCATAAAAGTCTGTGCCACTTCGGGAAGTCCTTCTTCTTCGGCTTTTTTAGCAAAAGCGAGGTATAGCCCTACTTCTTCAGTTTCAGCGTCCCAGTTGGCTTCGAGGTTTTTTGCGGTTGTACTGGAATCTGTCTCCTTAATTTCTTCAAAGCTTTCTTTTGATGCGCCGCATACCGGGCATGCCTCTGGGAACCCTTCTTCTGAAGCTACATAACCGCATCTTAAACAAACAAACTTTATCATGATCTCTTTTTTCCTTTCAAACTACAATCTTTTAGTTGCAACTTTTGCATCTGCCGTAAAAACTTATTTGATAACCGTCTATTTCATAGTCATTTTCTATATGCCCGGGGAGTTGCACATCATAATCTTCAAATATATCTACGATTTTTTTGCAGTTACTGCATTGAAGGTGATGGTGCTGGTTGGTATTGGGGTCGTAATGTTTTTTTCCTTTTTCGATACTCAACTCCAGAAGTAATTTTAATTTGTGTAATCTCTCTAAAGTGTTATAAACAGTAGCGAATGAGGTTGTGGGGTATATCTTGATAATTTCAATATAAATATCTTCTGCTGAGGGGTGGTTCGTGTTACCCTCTAAAACATTGAATATAGCAAGTCTTTGAGGAGTAATCTTAACGGAATTTTCTTTAAAAGCCTGAACGAAATTTTCTACTGTACTCATTACTCATCCTTTTTATATTTACTAGCTCTTTTAATTTATTGGTTAGTTAAATTAGAACGTTTATTAATTAATAATTATTCTAAATTAGACTTTAACATTTGTCAACCCTATTAAATAAAACTTTTTATGAAATCGCCTAAAAATCTTGATATTGTTGAATGATGGCTTTTAAAGTCTTAAATTATATTCTTTTATTTTTTGCGAATTTTGCAACCCTTTTGCACCTGTTTTGCACC
>DNSU01000148.1:15508-16636 GCA_003499585.1 Cyanobacteria bacterium UBA9579
TTTTGCACCTGTTTTGCACCCTTTTTATTTCTTGAAATGCAGTTTTAATATGGATTTTAGCTTATGGCCATTTGAAGTTTTTCTGGGTAAATTAATTGTGGTAACTCTTTTGGCTGCTGCGAATTTTTTCAGGTCTGTTTTATTAAGGGATACAGGCATTTTTATTACGCTTTGTCATGCTGAAGTATGAATCATTAATAGTAAGCTATGATTTTTGATGTTCAGCATCTTGCCAATAGAGCATGCTGGATAGACCCTGAAACCCAGGATGACATGAGGGCTATTTTTATTAGTATAGCATAGTTTCTGGTGGCCATTCGGCCCCAATTTCAGTGGCCATTTGGCTACAATTTGTTGGTTGATATTATAAATTGTTGGGTAAAATTAATTTTACCCAACCTACAAACTGAAGCCCACCCTACAGACTATAATTCAGAATTATAAAGATGAGTATACTTGCCCATATTTATTTAAAACTTCATAAGCTTATCGAGAGGGATTTCAAGTCCTTGGGCTATCTTTTCTAAGGTAGACAGCTTAGGGTCTACCAAGCCATTTTCTATTCTACTTAGAGTTGATTTATTGAGGTCATTTTCATAAGCCAACATATTAAGAGAAATGCCTTTTTCTTCTCTTAATTTTTTGAGGTGTTTGCCAAAATTTTTACAGATATTAGATTCTTGTTGCATATATGCAATTTTAATGTTAAATTCATTATGTAGTGTTCCATATATGCAACGAAATTGAAATATGAATAAGAATGATAAAAAAGAATTATTATTTCAGAGAATCATTGATATTAGAGAATGTCTTGAAGTTGCTAAGGCTAATATAAAGATAGTTAATAATAATATTGAGATTCTTGAAAAATCAATAAATTTTGCTATAGAAAAGTTTGAAAATATGGATGATTTTATTGATTTATTAGATAATTTTGATGATTACAAGGAGCTTTTTAATCAAGGCAAATAACGACTTACGGATGCGGGAACGTGTAAAAACTCTATAGCCATCTGTTTGAGCGAAGCGAGTTATGGCGTGCGTACTATTACTGAAATAAGCAAGTGACCAGCAGCCGTCATGACTGCGGGTTTTCTTTCTTTTGCATACTTTCTCTTTCTTTTGTTG
>DNSU01000148.1:16748-19534 GCA_003499585.1 Cyanobacteria bacterium UBA9579
GAGCATCAGGAAAGAGATTCTTCACTTTGTTCAGAATGACAATTCCTTGATTAATGCTGGTGGGTAAGTAATTTAACTGTAATATAAAAACTATTCTTGAATCAGATACCCACCCTACTTTATAACTTAGAATGACAATGTATAGATTAGTGCTTTTAGATTGCCACTCAGTTATGATTGCTTCTTTTTAGCCATGATTTATGGCTCGCAATGACATTGCGTAAACTGGTTAGATCAGCATCACCAAGTAGGGACATATCCGTAAGACTTACAGGCTCATCAACGGTTGCAGTCAGTGCGGGTATTATTGGAATGATCTAGGATATGTGAATGTGGCTTAGCCACCAAAAAGGTTGCAAATTTCAAGAAAAATAAAAAGAGATAAAAATATCAGGAATCTTCTAAAACCCTGCTGGGATGTGCGTTGAAATAGTTTTATATGTGTACTAAAGTGTTGTTATGAACATTAATTTTATTTATAAAACCTTTGCTTCTTTAAAACATGAAAATTTTAAACAGTTTTTTATTGGGCAATCTATCTCACTGATAGGTAGCTGGATGCAAATAACTGCATTGAGCTGGCTTATCTATGATATGACAGGTTCTAGATTGCTTCTTGGATTGGTAAGCGCATTATCTGCACTGCCAATGTTGTTTTTATCTGTTTTAGGCGGGGTATTTGCCGATAAATATTCTAAAAAGAAACTGTTAATTGCTACTCAGGTTTCTTCTATGGTGCTGTCCTTTGTTTTAGCTATTTTGGTGATCTTTAATCTTGTAGAAATATGGCATATTATAACGCTTGCGGCAATATCAGGTATTATATTTGCTATTGACCTGCCTGTTAGACAATCGTTCTATATAGACATAGTAGGTAAAAAAGACCTAATGAATGCTATTGCCCTGAATTCTTCTATGGTAAATCTGGCCAGAATCTTTGGACCTGCTCTGGCAGGTATTATTATGGTTAAATTTGGTATTGTATGGTGTTTTATTTTAAATACATTCAGCTATTTGGCTGTCTTACAGGCGTTATATAAGATAAAATTGCCAGAAATCCAGATAAAACGAAGCATTGAGTCTACCAGGGAGTATATTGCTACTGGTTTCAGGTATGTTAAAAATAATAGACTGATTTTTGACTTAATGATTTTAATGGTGGTTGTAGGTATATTTGGCTGGTCTTACAGTATTTTATTCCCTGTTATGGCAAAAGATATTTTCCACGTAGGAGAAAAAGGCTATGCCGCTCTGGTATCAGCAGGTGGTATAGGGGCTTTATCAGGAGCCTTGCTTATTGCTTATCTGGGAGACAGCTCTCAGAAAAGAGGTCTTGTTAATTCCGGTGTCTATATAATGAGCCTTTCTCTTATCCTGCTGGCCTTATGCAAAATCTATTGGTTAGGACTTGTTTTTGTTGCCCTTGCAGGGTTTGGCTCGCTGGTTTATTTTAATGCTACAACTACTATAATTCAATCCAGCGTTGAAGATTCTGTTCGAGGTCGGGTAATGGGCATCTGGGCATTAATATTTGGTGGTACTGCTCCAATAGGTAGTTTATACATAGGCGTTGCAGCTGAATATCTTAGAATTCCAGCTACGTTAATAATAAGTGCAGTTATCTGCACAATAGCTGCAATAGCATTGGCTATATTCCTTCAGCCGGGTGAAACTGAACAGAATGCACCAGGAATCGCTGAAGAAATACCGGAGGAAAAGAAAGAAACAGTTACCGTTTAAAAGCTATTTGCCCGTTTATAATAGTAGTATTAACCTGATAATTATTATCAATATTCCATAGTACAAGGTCTGCCAGTTTGTCCCTGTCTATCTGTCCAAGATCAGCTCTACCTAGATTCTCTGCACTGTTTAAAGACGTAAGTCTTAATGCTCTTGACAAGTTACCTAATTGCCAGTTTATCAAGTTTCTAATGGCAGTATCCAGAAATATCAGGCTACCTGCAAGAGTTCCATCAGTATTTACTGCTCTATTCTCTTTTCTAAATACTTGCTGATTGCCAAACACTATAGAATCAGTGCTGGCATGATTCAATGGCAGGCTGTCACTGATAAAGATGACTCTGGAATCAGGCTTTGTTCTCAGGATTATGTCTATGGTAACAGGATTCAAATGCAGCCCGTCAGGGATGACTTCAACATAAAGATTGTCATTAGTAAGAGCTTCTCCTATTACACCGGGATTTCTATGATGCAATGGCGCCATTGCATTGAATAGATGTGTAACTTGCTTTAATCCCAGTTTCGATGCTTCTTCAATAATCTCAGCTGAAGCACTCGTATGCCCTGCTGATGGAACAATGTCTTTGCTGGCTAAATATCTGGTTAACTTAAAGTCTTTATCCTCTTCCGGTGCATAAGATACGATCTTTATCTCGGGATCTTCTATCTTTTTGAAGTTCTCAACAACCGCTGGCAGTATGTCATTTTCCGGTTGAATGCCTTTATGTTTCAAGGATAAATACGGCCCTTCCAGATGAATACCCAAAAATCTCGCTGCGTTATCAGGTAAAGCTTTTTTGGCTAGTTTAACTCTGTTTATCTGCTCTTTTATGACAGATTCAGCCGCAGTCATTATAGTTGGAACAATTGATGTTACTCCATGCCGTGGAAGCATCTGTGCAAGATGAATCATATCTTCAACTGATGAAAGGTTAAAATCATATCCATACCCGCCATGAATATGCTGGTCTATGAGTCCGGGTGTTATAACTAAATCTTTAGCATCGATTGTATATGTATTAACTGCAGTAGTTTCAAGATTATCA
>DNSU01000010.1 GCA_003499585.1 Cyanobacteria bacterium UBA9579
CATAAATTACTGTCAATATTATGTTTGTTGACTTTGGCAACAGCATCCAAAGGGACTTTAATTGTTTTTGGAAAAGCATCAATCAGATCAGCAGCTCTAGAGTTATCAATTGCCAGCTTTAAATCCAGAATTTTGTTCTTTGATTTGAATTTTGAAACTTTGCCGTCCAGTTTTACTCTGGATTTTTTACTTATTAAGCTAAATTTATCTAATATCAAATCATCATTGAATTTACCTTTTGCATAAACATTTGCAGGATTTGCAATATTTAAAATCTCGCCTTTATCTGATCTAGCGGCATATAAATCAGATATTAGCGCTTTTATCATAAAATCACTTGTTTTAAATCTTGATTTAGTTAGATTTATATCAAAGTCAAAACTGAGCATACCTTTAAGGTTCGAGTATTTAGCAGAGACATATTTGTTTATATAGACAAGATATAGACCGGGATTCAAGTTCTGGATTCTACCTTTTATTGAAGCGTTATTCTCTGCAAGGCCTCCTTTTTTAATGGGGAGTTTGCTGGAATATTCAATATCAAAGAGGGTATTAGGCTTTTTAAGTGTGACAATTTGACCTTTTGCATTTATCTGCATAAATTTATCAGGGTTAAACTTAGATATTCTAACTTCTTCTCCAACAATTATATGCTTTTTTTCAGGTTTTATAAATTCATCATTAAAGTACACCTGATAATTATTTGCTATAATTCTGGTTCCCTTCAAAATCGGTTTGAATTTTGAAGGCTTATCAGACTTTTTGGGAATTAATTGTTCAATATCAAACTTACCATCAATGGATCTGTTAAGATGAGCTATAGGATTATACGTTTGAATCTCACGTATAACAACTTTATTGCGCAAAAAAGGCAGCATAGATAATTCTACAGAAGTATGTCCCGTTGAAATAAACTCAGAATTATCCTTATGCTTTATATCAACACTGCTAATATGTAATTTAACGCCCAAGTTCCAGGTTACAGAAGTATCGAGCTTTCCAAGTCTTACTGGAACCTCAAATGTTTCTTTTACAGCTTGTTCTATTTGGGATCTGTGTTTTTCAATGCTTATCAATTTTGGAATAAGTCTGAAATACAAAGTAGCAATACTAACAAATAGTATTGTTAATGCTAATATTATTACTCTTCTTTTATTCAGTCTCACTGACATTTATATTAAGGCTCAAATTGCAATCTCTTACTAATCTAGATTATAGTACATTATTTACTGGTATTATTATGGCATATTGCCAAATTGGTTCCTATTGCAGGCAGATCAAATTAAAACACTGAAATTATTCGAACTTAATAGTTTGAAATAATTCTTATTTACTAACTTGATTATTATTTTTACTCAAAATTAGCATCATATTAACACTATTATGCAAAATTAATGGTCAAAACAAAAGCTAATTTATATTTTAAATTATATTGTAATTATTTAAATATATAAATTAATACATTTACTTACCCTAACCGGGTTCATTTTAATTATTCAGGAGGTCTTAAATATTCCTGAACCCTGTTATCCGTATTAACCTGTTTTGGTCTTAGCTTAGGCCCTGAATTTTGAGAATCAAGCGTAGTTTCCTGCCTTGGTGCAGTTGGAACAGGGGCAAGATTCTGCTGAGCGGACCTCTCTTTTGGCTGTACGGGAGCATAATTATATTTAGGATTATCTTTTTGCTGATATCTATGTTGTGGCTTGGCTTCTACTGCCTTTTGCTTAGTCTTCTTAGGTATTTCTGGCCGATTATCAAGCTCAAAGTTATTATTTGCCTCAATTTTATTTTCTGGTTTTATTTTTTCTTTATCTTTAGATTTTTCTTTTTTCTTATTTTCACTCTTAGGATCTTTTTTCTTAGGGTTTTTTAAGGATACTTGTTTATCTTTATCATTTTTATCAGGTTTCACTACTGAATCTTCCGGCTTGGTAAAATATCTTGGAGGAATTTTCTTTACATTATAATATTCCTGACTAAATGCCCCCCATAATTGTGCGCAATTACTGCTAAACACACCATGGAGAGGAGTATTTTGATCATTTCCCATCCATATCACCGTTGCAGTATCGGGAGTATATCCCGAAAACCATATGTCTCTGACATCATCAGTTGTACCTGTCTTGCCTGCAACATTTCTGCCCTTGAGTATAGCGAATTTTCCAGTGCCTTTTTCAACTACATCAACTAATATAGAGTTTAGCTGTGCAACAAAATTTGGACTTACAACTCTGATCAGATCGGGTTCGTGGGCTTCCAGTATGTTATTATCACTATCTTCAATTTTTCTAATAATAGTAGGTTCTATATATACCCCATCTCTGGCCAGAGTAGAATATACTGTTGCCATTTCCAGGGGTGATACTCCTGTTGAACCTAGAGCAATTGAGAAATTTCTATTGATACTGCTTTTTATTCCCAATAATCTTGCAGTTTCTATGATAGAGTCCACGCCAACTTTCAGAGCAACTCGAACAGTAGGAGTGTTTCTTGATAGTGTTAAAGCTTTTCTGACAGTCATTTTCCCCATATATTTGCCATCCCAGTTATGAGGAGACCAGATATTCCAGCCTGTATTAAATGAAATAGGTGCATCAACAATAGGACTCTGAGGGGTTATCTTGCCTAATCTAAGCCCGGTTAAATATACAACAGGTTTAAAGGATGACCCTGCTGCCCGTTTAGAAAAGGCAGCCCTGTTAAAGTTGCTTTTGCTATAGTCAACGCCGCCAACTAATGCCTGAATGTATCCATTATCGACATTTATTGATACTAGAGCTCCCTGACTTACTCCAGAACCTTTAGGAATTGACTTAATCCCTTCATTTATTGTTTTTTCTGCGATTTCCTGAACCTCTGGATCGAGTGTAGTGTAAACCTTTAATCCGCCTCTTCTTACTACATCTTCACCGTATGTTTGCCTTAAGACATATGACACATAGTCGATAAAATATGGATATTTAGAATAACTTTGTTTTGGCGAAGCCAGTTTTATCGGTTGTTTTTCTGCTTCAAGTCTCTGATTATGAGTTATATAACCGTAATGTTCCATTCTTTCAAGAGCAAGTTTCTGCCTGATCTTTGCTCCTTCAAAGTTTCTATATGGCGAATATCCCTCAGGAGCTTTAATTAACCCGGCTAATAATGCTGATTCTGCAAGATTTAATTTGCTGGCAGACTTCTTAAAATATCTTCTTGCAGCTTTTTCCGCCCCATAAGACAAATTTCCCCAATAAATCTGGTTTAAATACATTTCCAGTATTTTGTCTTTAGTGAAATTTTTTTCTACTCTAATGGCTAAAATTGCTTCTATAAGTTTTCTTTTAATAGATCTTTCAGGAGTAAGAAAAGAGTTTTTCACCAGCTGCTGAGTTAGAGTACTACCGCCTTGAATAGTATCCCCACTAAAGTTATTAAATCCTGCCCTGACAGTTCCAATTAAATCTATCCCTTTATGTGAATAAAACCTGTTATCCTCAACTGCGATAACAGCTCTTTGAAGATCAGGAGATATTTTATCAAGTGAGACCAGAACCCTATCTTCATCACCATGGATATTTGCAATAAGTTTATCATTTATATCATAGATTTGCGTAGTTTGATCAGGTTTATGTGCTTTTAGCAGTTCAGCATCAGGCAATTCATTTGCAAGTTGCAGTGTTTTAAAAGTAATAGTTGCAGATACAGAAAAAATAAACGCAAACGCAATTCCAAGCACTAATAATACCAGTGTACGGATTAATTGTTTTCTCTCTAATTCTGTCTGTGTAGGAATATCAATAATTGAAAACTTATCTATCCGCCTTTTATTCATAAGATGCGGACTCCCCTTTTTTAAACAACCCCATCTCATACAAGTTCATTTACTTAATCAATACAAAGCCTGATATTTTATAGCTAAATACACATAACAGGCATATTTATTGCAATCTAATATGTCAGCCTCAAACAAACGAGGCTATTTCATAAATATATTGTCCTTATTTCTTAAAATATTAGGCTACTATTTTGTTAAAGTCTGCCAGTTTCAGAAACTTTTCTCTCATGTTGCCCAATAGTGATAATCTGTTTTGACGAATATCCATATTAGGATCCATTACAAGAACTTCATCAAAAAATTTCTCAATTACCGGAATACATGCCTCAAGTTTTGAAACCAACTCGTTATAATCAAGATTATCTTCATTTATGCTTTTTACGCAATTCCACAATTGACTTTCAATATCCTGTACAAATAGACTAGGATCAGGTGTGGGATTAAACTGTTCAGATTTAATGATTCTATGAATTCTGTTTGCTGCATCATGAAACAGATTATAATTTTCTTTTTGAACAAGTTTAGATAGTACTTCCACACGTTTTATAAGATCTTTTAGATCAGCTAAAGGATCTTTGGTGCTTAATGCAGCTTCAACCACGTCATATTTATAACTTTCAGTTAGATAAATTCTTAATCTCTGAATAATAAATTCTCTTATCTCTTGAATTAAAAGTTCTTTATTTTCAATTTTGACAGGCTGGATAGAAACCGCATTTTCAATAACCTTAGATAAATTAAGGTTTATATCTTTATTCATTATAGTAAGAACTATTCCTAAAGCGGCTCTTCTTAACCCTAAAGGATCAGCAGAGCCTGTAGGAATCTTTCCTAATGCAAATACTCCTGCAATTGTATCAATCTTATCTGATATACCGGCTATTTGTCCTGTTATACTATTAGCCAGTTCACCTTCAGCAGATACAGGCATATAGTGTTCTCTAATTCCAGTAGAAACCTCTTCACTCTCCCCATCAAGTCTGGCATAATCAGAACCGATTACACCCTGTAACTCGGTAAACTCCCTTACCAGCGAGGTCACAAGATCAGCCTTGGATAAAAGTGTCGTTTTTTCAATATTATCTACAGCAGCTTTATCCAGATTCAGCTCTTCACTAATAAAGTAAGAAATTTCTCTCATTCTGCTCACCTTATCATAGATAGTTCCAAGTCCTTTTTGAAACGTAACACCTTTTAAGTCTTCAACTCTGGATTCAAGAGTTCTCCTTGTATCTTCCGTATAGAAGAAGATAGCATCATCAAGTCTTGCTTTTAGTACTCTTTCATTACCTCTTTTGATATTTTCAAGAGCTGAAGGCTCGTTAGTGTTAGCCATAGTAATAAAGTGATTTAATAATTGACCATTAGTGTCAAATACAGGGAAATATCTCTGATGCGCAGCCATAACAGTAACAATTACATCTTTTGGTATAACAAGATATTTTTTATCAAAGCTTCCAAGACTCGGATATGGCCATTCAACAATATATGTAACTTCATCTACCAACTCAGGATTTAGATGCACATTTCCATTAACGGATTTAGCTATATCACTTGCCTGTTTCATTACTTCTTCACGACGTTTTGCAGGATCAACAATCACATGAGCTTTATATAAGTCTTCGGCATAAGTATCAGGAGAATTTATTTGAACTTCTTTTTCTCCATAGAATCTATGTCCTCTTGAACATCTTGTTGATTCAACATCAGCAATTCTGATTTTTACTTCTTCCTGATTCATTAATGATACTATCCATCTGATTGGACGAGAAAATTTAACCTCAAGATCTGCCCATCTCATAAAGTGAGAGCCCTGTAGCTTTAGTACAATATTAGGAACAAGATCTTTTAATACTTCAGCAGTTTTTCTGCCTTCTTCTTTGACTTTTGCAAAGACATACTCAACATTGCCAACGGATTCTTTATATAAATTTTCAGGATTAACATTTTGTTTTTTAGCAAACCCAAGTCCTGCTTGAGTAAGATTGCCATTTTCATCAAAAGCAACTTTGGCAGGAGGTCCTTTCATAACTTGTTCAAAAGTTGGCTGTGATTCTGCTATATCTTCAACAATTACAGCAAGTCGTCTTGGAGTGCCATAGATTGTTATGTTTTTATAAGAAATTCTATTTTCTTCAAAAGCTTTCGAGCAACACTCTTTTAACTGCTCCATAGCAGATGGAATAAACTTATATGGTAATTCTTCCGTTCCAATTTCTAATAAATAATTTGCCACAGCTTTAACCTTTCCAGATTTTCTACGATTTCTCTTGTTTAAATTTATATAAGTTAGAGATTATAATTATTATATTATTTTAAATTATAAAAAATTAATACTAAAAATGTAAGTAAATATTATGAATTTAAATAATATGATAGAATCTTTAAATAAAAAGATTATCGAAGGGGCAAAGATGACTCAGCATAGATTTAAACTTTTTTCCTTAATAATTCTATCCGCAATATTTCTTACTTCCTGTTCAAATCTTGATATTCAGACTCTTAATCTAAGGGCTAAAGCTCTTATAGACAGTGGCGATATTGATGGGGCTATAGGAAGATTAGAATCAATAAACGACTTAAACCCTAATTTCCCCCAAACTCATTATAATCTAGGGATTGCTTATAATAAAAAAGGTGAATTTGATAAAGCAATAAAATTTCTGAATGAAGCTACCAAACTAAATCCAAAATTTGCTGATGCTTACTATTCACTAGCAGTGATATATGAAAATATGGCATTGACTATTATTGAAGAATCCAGTAAGGAAAAGAAATTAGCGATTGATTCTGTCACTAAGATACTGGAAAACCTTAAATATTCTCAGGAATCATACGCTAAATACCTTACTCTGACACAAAATTCATCTGAAAAAGAAAGTATCCAAGTAAAACTGGAAAGTTTAAATAATGATATAAGTAAATATCAGGATATATTTATAGAAAATTCTGCTGAACAGTAAGGAAAATTATGATATTAAGATCACTGGGCCCTATCGCATTTGAAGTCGGGCCACTTGAAATTCGATGGTATGGAATAATAATTGCTGTTGCCTTTATAGTAGGGTTATTAGTAGTAACCAGAATTGCTAAAAGACAGAATGAAAATCCTGAACATATACTGGATCTTGCTACTTATCTATTAATTGGTGGTGTAATTTCTGCCAGATTATATTATGTAATTTTCAACTGGAGCTATTACTCTGCACATCTTAATGAAATTCTTGCAATATGGCAAGGAGGACTATCAATACATGGAGGCATTATAGGGGGCTTCATTATACTGGCGGTTTATACTAAACTTCATAATTTATCGTTGTTTAAATATGCGGATTTATTGACTTATGGTGTAATATTAGGTCAGGCTATAGGTAGATGGGGAAATTTCTTTAATTCAGAAGCCTTTGGTGGGCCGACTAATTTGGCACTAAAACTATACATCCCCCCTGAGTCCAGACCAACAGGATATAGTGAGTGCGAATATTTTCATCCGACTTTTCTGTATGAATCTGTATGGAATTTAATAGTATTTTTGTTGTTATATTTTGTAGTAAGAAAAATATTTAGAGGACAAAATGGTACAATTTTATTTACATATTTGATATTGTATTCTCTGGGAAGATTTATTATTGAAAGCATAAGAATTGATAACATCTATTCAGTTTTTGGATTAGCTTTAGCCCAGTTTATGAGCATAATTTTAGTAATAATCGGTGTTATTGGATTGTATTATGTAACAAGAAATAAAAAACACACTGGACAGTAACAAATGTTTTTGCATAAAATAGTGTTAACAGATAATTAAACCAATAGAGAGGTCATATGATTTGTCCGTTTTGCGGTTATGAAAACAGTAAGGTCTTAGAATCCAGAACAACGGCTGAAAAATCCAGCATTAGACGCAGAAGAGAATGCGAGAGATGTCAGCAAAGATTTACAACTTACGAGAAAATTGAATTTTCACCTTTGCTAGTTTTAAAAAGAAATGGATCAAGAGAAGAATACTCTCGGGAAAAATTATTCAACAGTGTATTAACTGCCTGCAGTAAATGTGATATACATGTTGAAATAATTGATGAGATTATCACGGATATTGAAACTTCTGTGTCAGGCAAAAGAGAGATCAGTTCATTCTATTTAGGTGAAAAGCTTTTAGAAGCGCTAAAAGATCTCAATCAAATTGCTTATGTCAGGTATTTATCTGTATTTAAAAGAATTAAAACACTCGATGAATTGCTTACAGAGCTAAAAGAATACAGAGAACAAACAACTCTGGTTTAGAAAATGTCTATTTTAGCAGAAATATCCAGAATTCTTAAGGAAGAAACTGGAATATATACCTATTTTATCCCATCATTATGGGTGAATAGTGATTTGGAAAATATTAAAGTCAATCCTGCCAAATGTTACAGCAGGATAATTGACACTATACTTGATCAAAAACAAGATAATACAAACTATAATCATTCTCTTTCTGTTATAAAGAAAGAGATACATCAATTTTCCGGTGACTGGACGAAAGATTCAACAATCTACAATTTTTTTATCAGACTAACAACAGCCTATGATCATAATAATGATGGTGTGTCAGGAGGGCTGCCGACAGATATTACATTAAATCAGGAAGGAATTAGAGAAACAGGCACTTTTCTAAAAAGTATTGCCATTCTTCCTTACTTAAAAGAACTGGGAATAAACACGATTCATCTTTTGCCTATTACAGCAATAGGCAGCGACGGTAATAAAGGAGATTTAGGCTCTCCTTATGCAATAAAAAACTACTATGAAATTGATAAAACTCTAGCCGATCCTTTAATTTATTTACCGGTAGAGGATCAATTTAAAGCTTTTGTTGAGGCTGCACATATATTAGGTATAAGAATAGTTCTTGAATTTGTATTTAGAACAGCGGCAAAAGATGCAGACTGGATAAAGATGCACCCTGACTGGTTTTATTGGATGGATAAAAAAGCCGAAGAAAAATACACTTCTCCTGTTTTTACTGAAGAAGAGCTGGAAAAAATTCTAAAAATCCCGGAAGGGCAGGGCGAATATATCCCTCCACCTCAATATTATAAAAGTTTCTTTAAAAAACCGCCAAAACCTGATCAAATCAGACTAGAAAACGGAAAATACATAGCAACGAGAAATAATGAAGAACTGGTAATTCCGGGGGCATTTTCAGACTGGTCACCAAATGACATACAACCACCCTGGGATGATGTAACATACCTTAGAATGTATAACTATCCATATGATAAAGAGGAAAATTACAATTACATAGCTTATAATACAATTAGATATTATGACCCCGAATTTGCAAAACCTGAAAACGCTAACAAACCCTTATGGACTATGATAAAAAATATCATTCCTCACTATCAGCAAGAATTTGGAATAGACGGAGTAATGATAGACATGGGACATGCCCTGCCATCAGAGCTAAAACAAGATATGCTGCAACTGGCAAGGGAAAATGACCCTGATTTTGCATTTATAAGCGAAGATTTTAGCGTTACAAAAGTCCCTCGTGATGAAGGATATAACGCTGTAGTCGGACACACATGGGTAGTTCAATATGAAGACCTGCAAAAAATCATAGATACAGCAAAAGAAGCACCTATAAATTTCTGGGGAGCACCAGAAACTCATGATACTCCAAGAGTTGCCCA
>DNSU01000214.1 GCA_003499585.1 Cyanobacteria bacterium UBA9579
AAAAACAGGAGAGGATATCCCAAGTCTTGGGGCTGAAGTAAGAAAAAAATATATTGAAGAATCAACAAGATCAGGATTCTATAACTTTTCTAAAGGCAATATAACTCAATCACTGAATGACTTTGAAAGAGTAGCTAAGTTAATTCCATATAATGACGATTTTTCAGATGTAAAACTGGCGCTTAAACTTTCCTCTTTCGGATTCTTTAACCTTGCAGAAAGCAAATTAAAAAATATTTATGATGATAAAATATGGAATTTACAAATACAAAACATTAAAAGCATATATTATCCAAAGCAAACCCTTGCAGCTGAAGATGAGCTGATATTAGCTGAAGCATTAAGTAAAATCAATTTCCAAAATGATCCAACAGGTGCTATTTCATTAATTAATGGTGAATCCAGTCTTGATAAATATGATTATTCTTATTATTTACTTGCTAAAGCGTATTTAGCCAAAAATGAAGTAGATAAAGCCCTAAAAGAATTGGAAAAAGCGATTGATTATAATCCTGATAACTTAAGTTACAGGCTTGAATTGGCAAAAGCTTATACCAAAAAGAACGAATTTAAAAAATCCAGAAAAGAGATAGATTACATTTTAAAGCAAAATATAGTTGATAAAAAATTCATAGAACTTGTTAACCTTGAGCTGTACTGGTTATTATTTAAAGATAACAGAAAAGATAGCACCAAAAGCCAGTATTATTTAGCAAAATATTACGGCCAAAAAGGTGATTATAAAGTTGCTGTTGACATATTAAATAAGCTGATTGACGAGAAGCAGGAAGATTACCATATCTATGAGCTGCGTGGAGATTATTATGTAAATCTTGATCAGCTTGGTGCAGCGAAATTAAGTTATCAAACAGCTCTTAAATACAACAAAAAAAGCACTAAAGCTTTAATGGGGTTGGGCAATATTTTGAAAAAAGAAGGGAAATATAAAGAATCTCTCACTGAATATCTCAAAGCGGAGAAATTCAATCCTGAATATTTGGAGCTTATACTAGCAATAGCTAGTGCATATACACGTTTATCTCAGGAAGAGATTGCGTATCAATATTATGATAAGCTTTTAGACCTTGATTCATATAATTATTTAGCTAATTACAATATTGGTTTAATGTATTTAAATACTCAAAAAGTTGATAAAGCAGAAGAATATTTTAAAAAGGCATTGTCAGTGAATCCAAATCACCCTGAAAGCTGGTTGCAATTAACTAAAATAGAGCTTGAGAAAAAGAATTATTTCCTTGCAAAAACCTATCTCGACTCAGTCAGCTACCTTGATCAGGATAAATCCCCTCAATATTACTATTATTTAGGATTGATCAATAAAAATAATGAGAATTATCCTTTATCTAAAATCAATTTCAGAAAAGCTGTTGATCTAAAGCCTGATTACAAAGAAGCTATTCAGGAACTGGAAAAATTAAAATAAAATATAAGCCTATATAAAATAGTTTAATAGGTAGACTACTTAGAAATACTAGAAAGTCTACCTATTATTTTTTTGATCAAATGAATTATAAATAGTTATTTAAATAACTATGGGAGGTAAATTCATGCTTGGTTGGTGGTTAATGATGAAAACTCTAAACCCTTTTGTGGATGATGCTGCACAAAAGATGTTTACACTTGATTATCATGATGATAATCCATTTTTAGCAGTAACAGTAACAGAAAAATTATCACCAAGGGCAATTGTTGAAGCAGCTGTCAGAGCCGAATTAGGAACAGAACTGGCACGACCATTAGGTAGCCCTGTTGTATTATCCCCCTGGCATAAGATTCTTTTAAATCCAAGGCAATTATTTCAGATTCCTGAAAATGATTATAAAAAAATTGACACAAAAACAGTAATAGGATCAAGAGCTAAGAAACCTCTGAAATTAGAGATACCAATTATAATTACTGCTATGTCGCATGGTGGATCTCTAAGCTCAAAAATGAAGATTGCATTGGCAAAAGGAGCCTCAATAGCAGGTACTGCTACAAATACAGGAGAGTCTGCTGTAATAGACAATGAACGAGAGGCGGCAGAATTCTTAATTGGCCAGTATAATCGGGGAGGCTGGTTAAATACCCCGGAACAACTAAAAAGAGTTGATGCAATAGAAGTTCAATTAGGCCAGGGAGCTTGGGGTGGTGCTATAGATGAAATAATGCCTGCTAAGAGTATAGAAAAATATATAAAAGAAGCCTGGCATGTAAAAGATAATGAAGATGCCATAATTCATGCCCGTATGCCGGGTATAAGTTCTTCTCAGGATATAATAAATCTGATTAACAAATTAAAATCAGAATATGATGTGCCTGTAGGCATAAAAATAGCAGGAACAGACTTTATTGAAGAAGAACTTAAAGTAATATCACAGACTGAAGCTGATTTTATTACTATAGATGGTTCAGAAGGTGGTACTTCTTCAGCTTACCCGACTCTTGAAGATGATGTAGGCTTACCAACTCTATATTCTCTTGCAAGAGCAATTAGCTGGCTTGAAGATAATAACAGTCGCAATAAATTTGATGTAATAATCACAGGAGGCTTATCAACTCCAGGACATTTTTTAAAAGCAATGGCTTTAGGAGCTGATGCAGTTTATATTGGAACTATTGCTTTGTTTGCTGCTATTCAAACTCAAGCAATAAAGGCTATTCCATCTAAAACTCCTGTTCAGTTAGCATTACATATGGGTAAATTAAAAGATAAATTAGATGTAGATGAAGCTGCAGCGCACCTTGCAAACTTTTTAAAATCAAGCGTAACTGAAATGAAATATGCGGCACAGGCCACCTGCAAGAGATCCATTAAAGAACTAAGTAAAGATGATCTTGTAACTGTGGATAAAGATCTTGCAGAACTATTGCGAATTAGATATGCGGGACATCCTCGCAAATAAGAAACCTATAAATATTTATATCGGGTTATCTATCTTGTAAAGTCTGACATTTTGATAAAAATAGCCCAAAATTTGGTATGCATTATAGCCATGGGTTGCAAGAATATTTGCTCCATGCTGTGACATTCCTACGCCATGTCCTCTTTTAGGAAGATTGCCATCAAAAGAAGGAACCGATCTGACAAATGGTAAATCTTTAACCCATACAGCTCCCGAATTTATAGTGTAGCCGCCTGAGCTGCTATGATAATAAGCCGGGATTACTTTGTTGCCATAAACCAATACCTGCCCTTTTGTCTCTATAACTGCCTGATTTGTTTTTGGAGTTTCAGCAGATGCACCGCCATATGCCTGATCTTCCGGTGTATCTTTTAAATCATAACCGTATCTGGTTCTTTTGCCTAAGTTAGCAATAGCATAGCTCCTTGCTGCTATTGCCTGAGCTTTATGAGCTTCAGTATTCCATCTACTTGGCATTTCTGCAGGAACAACCCCAAGTAAATAATTTTCAAGATCAAGATCATTGGCAACAGTTACGCCGCTTCCCGTATTAAAGACGATTAATTGCCCTCTGTACCAGCGGTTTTTTGTAAAAACAAAACCGTCTTTTCCCGGTTTAAGTACTAAATAGTTAGTTCCTGCGCTGTAGGTTTTTCCATTGATGGTAATACTTAAATTTGAGCCATTGCTTTTAATAATATAGACTTTCATGGCTTCAGCATCTGAAATTTTGCGCCCTGAATGCCCATCAATGAAATCACCGGCAGTAGAAGCAGCAATTTGTGCATAGTCTGCATTCGTTTGAAGCCCTATTCTAATTGCAAAAGCAGGGCTAGACAATAAAACAGTAAAAACCATTACTGCTAAACAAATATATATACTTTTAAATGTCTTTATTTTATTTTTCATATCTAAATTAATTATAGTCATCTAATAACCAATATCAACAACTATAATTATGACTTTAAACACAAAATTATCATCGATCATTAGGATGATAAAGTATAAAGATCAACCATTACCTAATTAAGCAGGGGTTGGTGTATCTGAACAATATCTAACAAAGCATACAGTAATAGTTTAAGAAAGGTGATAAATATCACCTAAACAGGATCATTTGTAATAGAATTATCCAGATTACATAAATAATTGACTATTTCCACTGCTAACACTTTTTGAACTTCAGGAGGAGACACTCTTAAGCACTCAAGGGCATGGAATACATCTTCCTCAAAGTCATACCAGCGGCGCGTAAGTATACCGGGTTTTTCCGTCAGGATTTTCTCAACAGGGATGTTATGGGCTTTGCTTTTTTCAATAATCTGGTCTGCGACAAGCAACTGGTCTTTGGCACTGGCATTCCTTAAAATACTGACAGCCAAACTAACAGTGGGGTCAAGATCGTACCACCTCTTATGATTCGTCATCCAATACGTATCCTCAAGCTTACATAATACCCTGAACTATATATCTAGAATACTTGATTTATCAAGTCTAATCAAGTGATTATCTTTATAAAATTACGATTTATTTACCTGAATTAAAAATATTTACAAAAATTATAGAAATTTAGTTGATAAATATTGATAATCCAAAAATGTGCTTACATCATCAAAAGCCAGATATAGTCATTATATTCTGAAAACAAATCTTAGTTTAAATTTGAATTTGAAGTTTGATAGAAAAAATAGTTTTCTAATTATTGTTAAGAAATAATACGCAAAATATTGAAAAAGTATATCAGAAATAGCATTTTTTTATATACTCATGTTTTTATATATGTAAGACTAAAACATTAAAAGCAAAAAAGGCACTACAAGACGCAGACAGAGGAGTCATAACATCAACGGGGTGCTACTAGGCATAGGAGGATTAAGACAGTTAATCAACTGTCTTTCTTATTGATGTGGCACTTGAATTAAAATCAGGTTTTAATTATCCTGAATAATCACATATTAATTGGGGAGGATTTATGAGAATTGCAGTTTTATCTGATATTCATGGAAATCTGGATGCCTTACAGGAAGTTGTAAAAGATATAGACTCTCAAAACATAGATAAAGTCTTTATATGCGGAGATCTTGCAATGGCAGGACCTGAGCCTGTAGAAACTATTGACTTTATAATAGACCTGTCAAAGAAATGGAATTTGACAATAATACAGGGTAATACGGATGAGATGATAATAAAATCGACAGGCAGCCCTGATGATAAATATACTCCTCCAAATGAAATAATGGCTAATTCCCTTAAATACGCACAAAAAGTTTTAAGACCTGATCAAAAAGAGTTCTTATACGAACTGCCTGAAACACTTAAAGAAACAATAGGGAATTTAGAAATACTCTTCGTTCATGGCTCTCCCAGAAGAAACAATGAAGACATATTCCCCAATATGGATATAGAAAAAGTAAAAGAAATCATAAACGGGGTTGATGCAAACGCCATTTTTTGCGGTCATACTCACATGCCAGCAAGTTATCATATAGGTAAACAAGAAATAATTAATGTAGGCAGTGTAGGCAGGCCATTTACGGAATTACCAAAAGCCTGCTACGCAATTTTAGATTATCCTGACTTATCAGGCACTAAATATAGTTTTAATTACAGACTTGTAGATTATGATTATGAGGCTTCAGCAAAAAAACTTGCTCAGCAACCTTTTACAGGTTCGGATAAATTGGCCCAAATGCTTATAAAAGCTACATCACGATATCCTGAGTAATTGAACTCTATTTTATCATTCTCTAATA
>DNSU01000068.1:0-152 GCA_003499585.1 Cyanobacteria bacterium UBA9579
CCAGCTTGTAGGAGATGTGGATTTTAAAGAAGTAGAACCAAAAGCAAGCTATATAACACCAGTTCCAGGCGGAGTCGGCCCTATGACTATTGCGATGCTGCTATCAAACACTTTAAATTTATATAAAAAGCAGAATAAATAATCATATCACT
>DNSU01000068.1:238-2436 GCA_003499585.1 Cyanobacteria bacterium UBA9579
TCATTCTGAACGAAGTGAAGAATCTCACCCAATAAAAAGGAGAAAAATAATGAAATTAATCGGAGAAAATATTCATATTATTTCAAAAAAAACCAGAACAGCGATAGAAGAAAGAGACAGCCAATTTATTCAGGAGCTTGCCAAAAGACAGACAGATGCCGGCATGGACTGGGTTGACTTGAATATAGGCCCTGCAAGACGCAGTTCCGGTGAGGTTATGAAGTGGTTAATTTCTACTATTCAAGAAGTAACAAAGCCTAATTTCTCCTTTGATACTACTAATTTAATTGAGATGACAGCAGGTTTAAATACAATATCTAATCCTCAGGACTGTATAGTTAACAGCGCAAGCGGTGATCCTGAAAGGCTGGAGAATATGGTCAAGCTTGCAGCTGATTATAATTCTTATCTAATAGCTTTAACTATGAGCAATGAAACAGGAATTCCAAGAGAAGCAGATGGAAGACTTGAAATAGCTGCTTTAATAGTTGAAAAAGCTGCTGAAATGGGAGTTGATAATACAAAAATTCTTATGGATCCATTAGTCTTACCTGTTAGTGTAGATCAGACACAGGTACAAGAAGCCTTAAATTCTTTAAGAGTGTTTAAAGAAGCTTTCGACCCTCCTATTTTAACGACAATTGGCTTATCAAATATATCAAATGGCAGCCCAAAAGAAATCAGGCCAATAATCAACAGAGTTTTTGCTGTTATGGCTATGGGCTGTGGCCTGGATTCTGCTATAGCAGATGCTTTTGATACAGAATTAATCAGAATCAATAAAGTTATTGAAACCCAAACTCCTCAAAAAGACTCTGATAATCTTATGCTTGGCTTATATGGCATGATGCAGGAATTTGGCGAACTGGAAGACCTTTCCTATAATAAAGACAACCCCGAAGAAGAAATCATCTATAAAACCGCAAGAATATTGCTGAATAAAAACATCTATGCCCACAATTACTTAGATGAAACCCTAGCAAGGGCCTAATGATTCGAGAGCATATATGTTTATTTATGTTCGGCTTTTGGTTCTTTAGACATTCTTACAGCTGCATAAATTACAAGCCCTGCCAGGAATAATGCTCCTGCAATTTGGAAAATTTCTGTACCTGTCATTTTATTAATCCTCTTTTTTTAACTTAGAAAGTAAATCTTCTATTCGAGAATATCTGGTAAAATAAGAGCTTATTAAGATACTGCTTAGTAATAAACCTATTCCTATAAGGATTTTTTTAAATAAGTTATCGGGATTTAACATTAAACCTAAAGTTCCTCCGATTGACACTATATTTATACTGTTATTTTAATATTGTTTTGCTTAAAGTACCATAAGTTAATATTCTCTTAACAATGAAAAGAATGATATGTAATTAGGATAAACAACTAAATGGTTAAAAAGCACAAAATACTAATAGTAGATGACACTCCTGAATGGTTAAAACACCATTTAAGCCTAATAGATCAGATGTTTAAGGAAGATGTCTTTGAAATACATACTGCAACAAGCGGACGACAGGGTTTTAATAAAGTGTTGCAGGAAAAAAATTATGATATTGTTATTACCGATCTTGAAATGGAGAAGGTATTTGATGAGGATTATGCTGGTGTCTGGCTGGTCAGAAATCTACTTAACAGGGACGAGACCAAAAACACTAAATTCCTGATAATTTCAGGTGCATATAGTATTCAGGATATAGCTGATAATTTAAAAGTTGATTGCATAGCAAAGAGCCTACTTCTTGATAACCCCCTAATCCTGAAATATAAAATCGAAGAGTTACTATACTCATAACAATCAGCAGGGTATATAGTCGATTTTTACCGTGTGAACTAAAGTTTAACTTACAGGATTCATTTTTATATTTTTATATTTTTCCTGATTTTTGCAACCCTTTTGGTGGCTAAGCCACTATCTTTGATTATCTATCATTCCAATAATACAACAATTTATGAGTCTTGTTTTGCGCCCTTTTTGATAGGCTATTTTACTTTAGTGGTAAGAGTATCACCGTTTTCTATTTTGTGTGAATTTCTTGCAAAAGCTTGTGTTAGTTAAGCTTTAACACCTATTATTTTGATGCAAATCGGACAAAAGTACTGAAAATAAAGGGAATTTTAAAAGTATCTGTTTGGCTACAGGAATTATTGAATTATCAAGGTTCTATTTTTATTAGTATACAGTATTATTTCCCGTC
>DNSU01000068.1:2599-2720 GCA_003499585.1 Cyanobacteria bacterium UBA9579
GAAACTCGCTTCGCTTTTCAAGTATTTGCAGAACTGGTAATTCAAGATTAAGGAAAGCTCTTTTTATGCCAACATTATGTTCTATTAAATTTAATCCTTTGATTAAGAATTTCTATTTGAG
>DNSU01000075.1 GCA_003499585.1 Cyanobacteria bacterium UBA9579
ATAGGATTAGCACAGGGTTTAGCTGTAGCACCGGGATTATCAAGGTCTGGAGCAACTATAGCAGCTGGATTAGCAGCTGGATTAGATAGAGTAACAGCTGCAAGATATTCATTTTTGCTAAGTATTCCAATAATAATACTTGCTGCTCTTCATCATCTACTGGATATTGGCAGCATTAGTGAAATCATAAGTTACAACTGGACTGCTATTATTGCAGGAACTCTGTTATCAGCTTTAGTTGGCTATTATTGTATTAAATATTTCATAATATATATAAGTAAAAATAAACTGAATATTTTTGCCTTTTACTGCTTAATAGTTGGATTATCAATGTTCCTGTTTTTTGGGAATATTGGATAAAGATTTTTAAAGCCTGCTTCCTTAATCACCTTGCCTGTCATCAAAGTCTTCATATTGATCTATAAGTTCAGTTTCAGGATAAAGACCCTCAATGTCTGCTGTAAATGTATCTGATAGTTCATTAAATGGAGTGCCACAACTTGTGCAATATAGAACAATTTCCCTTCTATCAGTTCCGGGAAGGCTTTCCTCTTCATCTAAAACCATTATTTCACAAGTGACATACTTATGTTCTTCTTCGCAATATATTTGTTTTTCTATAGTATGTGCCACATTTCCCCTCCTTGTATAATTTCGGGATTATGGTTGGAATTAATTTCTATTCTTACAACTTATCATTTTGTTGTACTATTTTTATCCCAGTAAGGAGTAATTTAATATTATCTTTAAGGGGTATAATTAGTAAGACTTATTAGACAATCCCGTCAAAACCTGTTAACTGGAAATAGACAGTAAATTTTTTCATATAAAATAAAGTATTATGGTATTATCTTATAAAGATAATAGGTGAGGGTGCTGTAAGAGTTGGGTAATGTATGAAAAAAGCTATATTCTTTTCATCGCTTGTATTAATTGTTTATTTTTTAACTTTCAGGATTCCCGTTCCTGATTTTGACTTGTGGGCAAGATTGGCAGTTGGTTCACTTTTCTTTCAGACAGGCGGAGTATTACCGCATGATATTTTTGCATACTCAATTACTAAACCCACCTGGGTCGATCATGAGTGGGGAACAGGTGTTTTATTTTATAGTTTAACTCGTTGTTTTGGTGATTTGGGGATTTTCGTCTTAAAAGGAATTCTCATTTTTGCAATTTTTATTCTCATATACAAAGTTATCAGGTTAAATCAAGATAAATTCAATAATGCATTTTATTTTCTCCTGATAGGATTTACCTTATATCCTAGTATTGCAAGCACTGTAAGATCACAGATATTCACATTTTTCTTTTTTGCACTCTGGATATATTTACTGGAAAGAGTAAGAAGAGGGGAAAACAGGCTTTTATGGATATTGCCTATAACTATGATAATTTGGGCAAACATGCACGGGGGGTTCCTGGCAGGGCTTGGATTACTGTTTATTTATGCAGTAGGTGAACTTTTAAATAGAAAAAATCCTCTAAAATACTTTGGAATTCTAGCTCTAAGCAGCATGGCTACACTAATAAACCCATATGGAATCAAATATTGGCACTATATTCTTGAAGCTACTACCCTAAATAGAATAGGCTTTATAGAATGGCAGCCGATTAGTCTTACTGGCCCATTCCATAATATTCTTGGCATGCAAATTCATGTACTTTCAGGGTTTTTTATATTTATTTTGCTAACGGTAATAGTTGCTTTTATTGCCTTTATAAAAAGATATAACACTGATTGGGTAAAGATTCTTCTTGCACTAATCACTCTTTATATGGCATTAAAGCATCAAAGGCATGTGGTTTTCTTTGTACTTGCTATGTCAGGCTTAATGTATTCCCATTTTGCTTATATGTTTAACTGGCTTGTAGAACAGATCAAGGATAGATTAGGCGACAAATCTCTGATTATTCCATCTTTCTCATTTAAAATTGGTGTTTTAGCCCTAATAATATATCTTTCTTCTCTGATCTATCCTATACCAACTAAATTTATAGTAAGTCCAGCTGTCTACCCTGTAGGATCACTGGAATTTATAAAGCAAAATAATTTATCCGGAAATCTGGCAATTACATATAATTGGGGAAGTTATGCTTTATGGAAATTGTATCCTCAATGCAGAGTGCTTATTGATGGAAGATATGAAGAAGTTTATCCTAATGATATGTATTTACTAGCATTAAAATTCTCTGAACATATAGGAAATGACTGGGCAAAATTTTTAAATGTCTTTCATACAGATATAATAGTTGCCCCAAAAAGTGCTTATAAGCCTGTAGACTTGCTGAGTTTGGAGAACTGGAAACCGGTTTATGAGGATCAAGTAAGCGTAGTACTTGTACCAAAAGATAAGGTCCAGGATTTTACTTTCCATCCTAATGTTAATAATCAAGCTTACTGGCAGGAAAATTTTGCTAAACCTGTTGATTTAAACTAGGGGTCAGGAGTATAAAATATTGATTAATGAAAAAAATAATCTTTTATTTAACTATAGTAATAATTTCCTATATCTTAACTGTTATAGTTAATCATCCTGATAATGATTTATGGGCAAGGTTAGCTGTAGGATCAATATTTTTCCAGACAGGAAACGTATTAAAACACGATATTTTTGCTTATGTTCCAACTAAAGATTTATGGATAGATCATGAATGGGGCTCAGGAGTTATTTTCTATTTTTTTGCAAATCAATTTGGCAATTGGGGTTTATTTTTATTAAAAGCCTTAATAGTAGTATCTATTTTTATATTACTGAGTAAAATCATTAAACTATATATAAATAAAGAATCAAATATTGAAATATTTTACTTTATATTTCTTGCTTTTGCGCTTCTTCCCGGCATAGCAAATCTCTTAAGAGCACAGACGTTCACTTATCTATTTTTTGTACTTTGGATATATGTGCTTGAAAGAGTGAGAAGAGGAGAAAACAGGCTTTTATGGATATTACCTATAACTATGATAATCTGGGCAAATATGCATGGAGGTTTTGTAGCTGGGCTGGGCTTGCTATTTATTTATGCATTAGGAGAGTTTCTAAATAAAAGTAACTACCAGAAATATCTATGGATATTAGGAATTAGCACTCTTATTACATTAATAAATCCTTATGGAATCAAATATTGGCCTTATATTTTTGAAGCAGTAACTATGCCACGCCCATTGATTGGTGAATGGAAGCCTTTATCTATATTAAACGGATCATCCCACTTGATCTATGGTATTGAAGTTCCCACTTTATCTGGATTCTTTGTATTTGTTTTCCTGACAGCTTTAGTCAGCATCAAATTATTAATAAACAGGATTCAGACTGACTGGGTCAAAATTTTATTAATAGGAATTATGTTCTACTTATCCTTAAAGCATCAAAGACACAGCGAATTCTTTACTTTAGCTGTATCAGGCTTACTTTATTATCAATATTCTGCTTTATTCTCATATGTATTTGATTTAATCAGAAATAAATTTGGGGAAGAGACTAAAAAACTGGTTTTACTAGCTAAAGATACTCTGGTTTATATTCTGCTAATATCTATTTGTGTATTTTTTGTACCAATATTGCCCAAAGAAATATTAGCTAATCCCATATTTTATCCGGTAGGTGCTTTTGAGTTCATAAAACAGAATAATATCTCTGGAAACCTGGCAACCACTTACGGATGGGGGAGTTATGCATTATGGAAATTATATCCTCAGTGCAAAGTATTAATAGATGGAAGATATGAAGAAGTTTATCCTAATGACGTTTTTGAGATTACAATGAATTTTTCCGAGCATTTGAATGATAATTGGAGTAGATTTTTAGACATTTATAATACAGATATAATAGTTGCTTCCAAATTAAAATACAGGCCATATGACTTTGCAATGATTAATGGATGGAAAGTTGTTTATCAGGATGCAATTAGTGTCGTACTTTTACCTACAAGTAAAATTAAAGATTCTTATATTAGTCCTAATTATAAGAATAAAGAATATTGGCGTGAAGATCTATCTAAACATGTTAATTTAAATTAGCTTTATAAATAATTTTTCTCTTTTTAAAGTTTTAAGTATTATAATTTTGATTATACCGTTTCCAAATCTGAGTGGAGCTGAATATTGTATGAAAAAGATAGTATTTTACCTTGTAATAGCATTAATTGCCGGCTTATTATCAATTGTATTAATGTTTCCTGATTGGGATTTATGGGCAAGGCTTGCAGTAGGATCACTGTTTTTCCAAACAGGTGGAGTGCTAAAACAGGATATTTTTTCGTATGCACCAACAAGAGATTTATGGATAGACCATGAATGGGGCTCAGGAGTTATTTTCTTTTTCCTGACTGATCATTTTGGAGATCTAGGTTTATTTGCCCTGAAATTTATTATTCTATTTCTAATATTATTCCTTATTGCGAGTATTATTAAACTTCACATTGGCAAAGATCATAATATTGCCTTATTTTACCCTATTTTTATTGGATTTTCTATCTTACCGGGAGTTCAAAACGTAATCAGATCTCAAATGTTTACCTTTCTTTTCTTCGTTCTATGGCTGTATATACTTGAAAGGGTAAGAAAAGGAGAAAACAGGCTTTTATGGATATTGCCTGTAACGATGATAATCTGGGCAAATATGCATGGAGGTTTTGTAGCTGGACTGGGCTTGCTATTTATTTATACACTGGGAGAATTTTTAAACAGAAAAAATCCTCTAAAATACCTTGGAACATTAATTCTCAGTATTGCTGCTACATTAATAAATCCTTATGGAGCTAAATATTGGCCTTATATTTATGAAGCTACCACTATGACAAGGCCATTAATTCCGGAATGGCAACCAATAACACTAACAGGACCCGTAAATATGTTCATGGGTATTCCTATTCATGCCTATCTGGGATTTATGATTTTTGCTTTATTAGTTATTATTATTGGAATTAGGCTTTTTTACAAGAAAGCTAATGCTGACTGGATAAGTATTTTAACTGTATTATTCACCCTCTATATGGGATTAAAACATCAAAGGCATGCCTTCTTCTTCATTATAGCTGCATCAAGCTTGTTTTATCCTCATTATGCAGCATTGTTTGAATACTTGAAAGAACTATTCAGCAATAAATTTAATAAAAATATTGATATATGGTTTAAAGCCGCAAAGAATACTTTATCCATTTTTCTAATAGTTATTACAGTGATTTTATTAAAGAATATTCTCTCAATATCGCCTGTTAGGTTTGTCGTTCAGCCAAATATTTATCCTGTAGGCTCATTTGAGTTTATAAAGCAAAACAATTTATCAGGAAATCTGGCAACTACTTATAACTGGGGAAGCTATGCACTATGGAAATTGTATCCTCAATGCAAAGTTCTTATTGATGGCAGAAGTGAAGAGGTTTATCCTCAAAATATTATAGATATAACGGCAGTATTTTCCGAAAAGCTCAACCACAATTGGGTAGATGTTATCAATAAACTCCATGCGGATATTATAGTTCTTCCCAAAAGAGCATATTATCCAATGGACTTCCTGGCTTTACCTGATTGGCAAATTGTTTATGAAGATGCAATTAGTGTTTTACTTTTACCAAAGAGTAAAAGTAAAGATTTATATGTAAAGCCGAACTTTAATAATCCTGTTTACTGGAAAGAAGACTTATCAAAACACGTAAATCTAAATTAAATAATTGGTTTATAATTTATTTATATAGCAAATCTGGGTAAATTAATGGCAAATGTTCACGAAAAAATTAATATAAATAGCTCTATATTGCATAAAATAGAATCAATTCTTGGAAAAGACAATGTTCTTACCAATTTTGAAGAACGATATTGCTATGCATATGATGCAACTGCAATAGGAGAAGATTTATATCTACCTGATTTAGTGGTTTTACCAACTTCAAAAGAACAAGTAAGTGAACTTTTAAAAATTGCTAATGCGAACTCCATACCTATAGTCGCAAGGGGAGCTGGAACTAACCTTGCAGGAGGGTGTGTTCCACTTAAAGGCGGGGTCATTATTCATTTTTCCAGGATGAATAATATATTAAATATAGATAAAGACAATCTTATGTGTACGGTTCAGCCGGGTGTCGTAGTGGAAAAACTGCAAAAAGAGATTGAAAAACTAGGTTTATTTTATCCTCCGGATCCATCTAATTTAAAAGTATCTACAATCGGCGGCAGTGTTGCATTATCTTCAAGCGGACCAAGATTTTTCAAATACGGCGGGACAAAAGACTATGTTCTTGGGCTTGAAGCAGTAATGGCAGATGGAACCATAATGAAAGTTGGCGGGAATACAGCAAAAAACGCCACAGGTTATAATCTAACCCAGCTTTTTATCGGGTCAGAAGGAACTCTGGGTATAGTTACGGAGATAACATTAAGACTAATCCCCATGCCGGAAGACAGAAAAGTCCTTTTGGCGTTTTTTGATTCAATTGATAATGCTGCTAATGCTGTAACAGGAATAATATCTGCTAAAATCACACCAGCTACTCTTGATTTAATGGACAAAAACACTATGCAGACAATTGAAAATTTCCATGCCACAGGACTATCTGTAGAAATGGATGCTGCACTAGTTATTGAAGTAGATGGTTTTAGTGATTCTGTTAATCTACAAATGCAGCAGATTCTTGAAATTTGCAATAAGTTTGGGGCAAAAAATATTCGTGTCTCAAAAAATGAACAGGAAAGAGAAGAAATCTGGTTTGCCAGAAGATCAGCTTTTGGCGCTGTAGCAAGATTAAGCCCAAATGTAGTCACGGAAGATGCAGTGGTACCAAGAGCTAAAATTCCTGAAATGATTAAAGAGATAAGAAGAATAGCTGATAAATATAATTTGCTTGTATGTATTATGGGCCATGCCGGTGATGGGAATCTACATCCGAATTTCTCATTAGACCTTCGAAATAAAGAAGAAGCTCATAACTTCGAAATGGCTGCTGCTGAATTATTTGAAGCTGCTATTAAGCTTGGCGGGACACTCTCAGGTGAGCATGGTGTTGGAATGGCAAAGGCTAAGTATCTAAGCAACGCACTTGATAATAACGCAATTGATTATATGAAAGCCATTAAAAACATTTTTGACCCCAAAGGAATATTAAACCCCGGAAAGGTCTTTTATCAGGAAAAATCACAATAATCTGGTCTATTAAATAAAAATGAAAACGATAAATGATTACTCAGAAGAAATTTATAAATGTACAAAGTGTGGATTATGCCAGGCTGTATGTCCTGTTTTTGAAGTTACAGGACTGGAAACAGCAGTATCAAGAGGCAAATTTACACTATTAAATGCTGCTATAGGCGGCAAAATTGAATTCAATAAAAATCTGGCAAAGCACCTTGATCTTTGCCTAGGTTGTAAAGCTTGTTATGACTTTTGCCCAAGTGGAATATCAGCAGAAGAAATTATTAACGCTGCCAGGTATCATAGCTATAAATTGTATGGAATAGGGTTTTTAAAGAGGTTTATAGTTGCTAATTTTGAGTCCAAACTGAATCTCAATATCTTAAAGGTATTCCTGCAAATCTATAGTAAAACAGGGGCAATTAAACTAGTTAATACACTTTCAAGTATTATAAAACCATTAAAGAATCCAGTTTATTTGTTTAATAGTCAGATAAAAGAAAATATTCAATATAAAAAGATGAAGCCTGTAAAGGACAAGTCTGCTCTCAAAATAGCTTATTTCCCCGGGTGTATAAATAATTATGTCAATAAGAGCGTAAAGAACTCAATTTTAATAGTACTGGAAAAAAATGGTTATAAAGTTAATATTCCTGATTTTTCCTGCTGTGGTATTCCAGCTCGTAGTGCCGGTAATCTAGACAGTATGATTAGATTAGCCAAGCAAAATCTGGACAAGATTGACCCTGATATAGACTATTTACTCACAGACTGCGCTTCTTGCGGGTCAGTCTGGAAAATTTATGAAGATATTTTAGAGGGTGATCTAAAACAAAAAGCTAAGATTGTTGCAAATAAAGCTATTAATATAAATAAATTTCTTGTAATGCAGAATATCTACATGCCTGCAAATACCAAAATCAATAAAACGGTGACTTACCATGATCCATGCCATTTAAGAAGATTTCAAGGGATACACGAAGAACCGAGAGCATTACTAAAAAGCATTCCCGGAATAAAATATATTGAAATGGAGGAAGCTGATAAATGTTGTGGTGCATCCGGTACTTTTTGTGTTAGTCAGCCTGAAATTTCAAGAGCAATATCAGCTAAAAAAGGAAGGAATATCATAAATACAAAGGCAGATATTGCAACAACAAGCTGCCCATCTTGTAAAATAGGACTGACGCAGGGATTATGCACAAATGACAGCCAAATTCCTATTTACCAGCCAGTGGAACTTTTGGCTGAGTTATATTCTAAGGAATAAAGCTAAGTTACTGCGGTGACATATTTTTAAAGTTTTCAACCAAAGTTAAAGCTGCCGGTGCCAATAATACAACGAACATAGATGGTAATACAAATAATACAAGAGGAATAACCATCTTTACACTAGCTTGAGCAGCCTGCTTTTCTGCCCTTTGTTTTCTTTTTGTCCTCATTGTATCAGAGTATACTCTTAATGACTGTGAGATACTAGTTCCCAGCTTGTCTGTCTGAATTATTAAGGCTACAAAAGATCTTAAATCAGGAACGTTATTCCTGTTAGCCAGTGCTCTAAAAGCTTCTGATCTAGGAATTCCAGACATTACATCCTTACTTACTCTACCTAATTCCTTAGCCATTATCGGACTGGTTCTTTCAAGCTCTTGTGATACTCTTACAAATGCAGCATCAAGACCAAGGCCTGCTTCAATACAGACTGTTAGCAGGTCAAGCGCATCAGGTAAGTTATATGTTATTTCAGTAGCTTTTACTTGAGCTATCCTTTTTAGTTTAAAATCCGGCAACCGAAAACAGGTAAGCGGCATTATAACAAAAAGCATTAACTTTATACCAGAGTTTATATCTCCTGAAACTGAAAGTAGAAATGCAGCTCCAGCTCCAATACATGCAAATACAACTTTTGTAGCTATGTGTTTGTATACTTCTTCATCGCCAGAAGCCATTCCAGCTTCTAACAAAAGTTGTTTGGCGGGTTTTGAATCTATATGTCTATAAACAATTGAAGTTACCGGATCAAGCAGCTTAATAAAGTTTTCTAATAAGTTTGTTTTAGTTTGACTTGAAGAATCTTCCACATATATTTCTTGTTTTTGTGATGTATATTGCTTTAGCCTTTTTTGTACTGGATCTTCCTCTGTATCTTCAGTATACAGATAAATAATATAACTTATTCCAATTGTTGCTACTATAAATGCTAAAAAATCCATAATAAGATCCTTGTTAGTACGGTTACACTCTAATGTCAGTTATTTTGTTGATAATCATATAGCCAACACCAGCCATAGTCAATGAAACTACAAGTGCAATTTGCCCAGGAAGTGTTGTAAATAGAGGTTCCAGATAAGTAGGATTCATTACCCAGATAATACCACCTATTGCAAATGGTGCTATTGCTAAAACTATACCTGATAATTTGGCTTGCGCCGTTTGTGTAGCTATTTGACCAAGCAATTTAAATCTTTCACGTATGGTATAGTTTAAGCTATCTAATATTTCTGCTAAGTTACCACCAATTTCTCTTTGTATCAACACAGCTGTAATAAAAAACCTTAAGTCGATACTTGTTGGCATATGATCTTCCATTCCTGCCAATGCATCTCTGGTATCTCTACCTAAAGCAACATCATCTGAAGCAACTTTGAAAACTTGACATACGGGCTCCGGCATTTCTTTTGCTACCATTTGAAATGCTGACAACAATGAGTGACCGGCTCTTAAGGAGCTGGCTATTAAGTCCAACGCATCTGGAAATTGGCTTGTAAATAAATTATATCTTTTTTTTGTGCGCATCTTTAACATAATTGTCGGAAATGCAGCCGCAATTAGTCCTATTAGTAAATATACATATATTCCTGCAGGACTTAATAAGCCTAGTATAAAGAATATTGAAGCTGGCAGTACAGATATCACTATAAATACATCAGGTTTCATACTTATATCTGCAACTTTTAACTGTTTTTTTATATGATTAAAGAAATTAAATTTACTAAGAAATTCGCCAAGAGCTTTATACTTATATTCAGTATCCCTAATTAGCTCACTGATCTCTGCTCTTTCCATTTCTTCCAATAATGGATTTTTTGCTTTTATTTGCGAAAGCCTATCTATTGGACTCGTATCTTCCTTTTGTCCAACATTAAGGATAATATATCCAACTATTACTCCAACAATGACAGATAAAAAACCGTATATCATTTTAAAAGCCTAATCTATTTTTTAAGTCTATTTATTAATGCATTATTACTAGGAGTTTCCGGTGGCATTTTACCAGGTTTATTTTCTGGTGCAGGAATTACCTTATTAGTTTTTGGATTTTCTTCAGATTTCTTACCAAGAAACTTGTCTGCTTTTATATTTGGTGGTTCGTTACACAAGTATATTGGCTGTGTTTTTGCATCAAAATACTCAGGTGGCAGAAAGATACCTTTGGCTTTACATTTATCCATGAACCTTGGCCTAACCCCAGTGGCTACGTGACATCCAACTACTTTACCATTTTCATCTAGGCCATATTGTTCCCATCGAAATACATCCTGCATGGTTACAACACTGCCTTCCATACCAACTATTTCTGTTATAAACGTAACTCGGCGAGTACCATCACTTAATCTGCTTGCCTGGACTATTAAATGCACAGCAGATGTAACTTGTTGTCTTATGGTTTTTTCAGGCAAATCTATTCCTGAATACATAACCATAGTTTCAAGCCTGCTTAATGCATCTCTGGGAGTATTGGCGTGTAAAGTTGTCAGTGAACCATCATGACCGGTATTCATTGCTTGTAACATATCAAGTGCTTCGGCGCCACGACATTCTCCGATTACAACTCTATCAGGTCTCATACGTAATGAGTTTATAACTAAATCCCTTGCAGTTATAGCACCTGTACCTTCAATGTTTGGTGGTCTTGTTTCAAGCCTAACAACGTGTTCCTGCTGTAATGCCAATTCAGCTGAATCTTCTATTGTAATAATACGCTCATCGTTTGGAATTTTTGCAGAAAGACTATTTAATAGTGTTGTTTTACCAGAACCTGTACCACCGGATATTACAATATTTAGTCTTGATTTAACGGCAGCTTCTAGCGTTTCTGCCATTGCAACAGTCATTGAGCCCCATTTTAAGAGGTTATCGAGACTTGCAGCATCAGCTTTAAATCTTCTGATAGATAATGAAGCTCCATCAATTGCCAATGGAGGGATAATGGCATTTACCCTTGAACCATCCGGCAATCTCGCATCAACCATTGGAGATTTTTCATCAATTCTTCTGCCTACTTTAGATACAATTCTTTCAATAATATTCATTAAATGGGTATTATTCTTGAAATTTACATTAGTTTTAAAGAGCTTACCGCCTTTTTCAACGTAAACCTGCTTGGGGCCATTAACGAGAATATCTGATATTGCAGCATCAGCCAATAAAGGATCAAGTGGACCATATCCTTTAATTTCCTGCAATATTCCCTTAATTAAAACTTCTCTTTCATTTTTATTAAGTGGCACAGAAGAAAAGTCAGTTAATAAGCGCTTTTCTATAAACTGTCTAATAAATTGAACCTGCTCATCTTCTGTATGATTTTCCCAGGTAGTTATTGAATTAATTTTTTCAATTAATAAATTGTGTAATTTGTCTTTTATTGCCTGTAATTCTGACATGTCAGAATCATTATACATTGCAGATTCATCTATTTCACGTACTGTGAGAGGTTTATTTATTTCTGTATTTTTATTTAATCTATCTCTTAAAGACATTAATCACAGCTCCCTATTTGCCCAAACTAATTAGCTTATTTAAAAACGGGATATTCCTGAAATTGAAAGCACCTGAATGACTGGTTAACTGTTTAGCTGTTTTACCCTTTATTAAAACAGTATTACTAAGTAATGCAGCAAGTTCATAGAAGTTTTGAGAGATGTTAGAGCTAGGATCAATTTTTACAATTGGCATTCCTCTATTTATTGCTGACATAACAATGAAGTAGTTATTAGGAATCTTCCAATATACTGGATGTCCAAGAGCATCTTCGACGTCTTCTACAGTAATTTCTTCATTTGGCAGGTATCGATTAATAATAAGCTTAATTTTTTTATCACTGTAGTCTAACCTGCTAAATAAATCCAAACATCTTTGTGTATTTCTGATTGAAGGTAAATTAATCATTGATACAAGCAATACACTATCTGACGCATCAAGCGCACACAATGTTTTACTGTCAAAACTACTGCTGGTATCAACAACGATATATGAAAAAACAGATTTCATAATACTTAAGACTGAACTTATCTGCTCAGAAGTAATCTCTTCACCTTGTTCCAGATATGGAGGATCTGCAAGAACATACAAATCTTTATCTTTATACTTCTCAAGTGAACTTAACAGAAATGATTCATCAATCCTGTTTAAATGCGCTGCAATGTATGCAATGTCGAAAGATGGAGTCAGGTCTAAGAATGTAGTTATATCTCCAAGCTGCAAGTTAAGATCAAGTAAAGCAACCCTTTTACCTGTTACCTCAGCAAGGCTTAAAGCAAGGTTAGCAGCCATTGTGGTTTTACCTATCCCACCTTTATTGCTAAATATAGTAAAAATTTTGCCGGACATACCATCTTCATGTTCACTATATATAAGCATTTTAGCTTTATCAAGCGCTTTACTTAAATCAGCAACATTTATAGGTTTGGATAAATATTCCCTTGCTCCTGATCTAAGGGCTTTTATCACAATATCAGGATTATTCTCTGCTGAAGTTACATGAATTATACAGGACCTATGCTGTAAGTTAATTTTTTCAATTATTTCCAGAGCCAAATCGCAATTATCAGAAATATCAATAAAAACTATTGGAGGCCTTTCCTGTATAATTGCGCTATATCCTGCTGTAAGGTTGTTAAAATCACCTATTATATTGATAAAGTTAAAATCCTCAAGTTTTTTCTTAAGGTGATGCCTTGCATTATCGTTGCTTTCTATAATTATTACAGGAATTAAGTCCATATTATACTCCGTTTACTAGATTGTCTGATTTCAAAATTCTGGGAGTTACAAATATCATCAGCTCTGTTTCACCTTTTCTAAATTCTTTACTGGTGAATAGCTGTCCTAATATTGGGATATCTGCTATAAATGGTGGGTGGTTTGATGTTTCTGAATTACTTCTCTGCAATAAACCTGCTATCACAAGAGTTTCTCCATCATTAAGCTCAACAGTAGTATTAACTTTTCTTGTCCTAATACCGTAAATTACTATTCCATTAGGCTGTCTTACAGTTATTGTAGTATCGATCTCATTCACTTCAGGATTTAATTTTAACAAAATTTTCCCTGATTCTTCTAAAATATCAGGGGTAAATTTAAGGTTAACACCTACATCTTTATATTCATAATTTATTTGTCCTGTCATAGGATCTATACCAGAAGGAACAGGAACCTGTTGACCTGCGTTAAAGCTAGCTTCCTGCTTGTTAACAGCAACTAGTTTTGGTTCAGCAAGTATTTTAATCATACCTTTAGTTTCGGTAAGCGTAATAGAATTTGTAGTATTTAATATCGGCAAATATATATTTGAAAGCCTAACACCTGGGGCAACTACACCAACATTGTTTGATATTTCAAGATATTTTAACGGGCTTTTGAATTGCGTATTAAGTGGATTTAGGAATTTACCACCTGATGTTACATCAACTGTATGATTTTTGGTCAAACTTCTGTTAGCTTCAGCGACTTTAATTTCAAGCATAACTTGTGGGGTAGGAGATTCAGCTAAATCAACAAAATTAAACCCATAAGCTGTTACAAGACTTTTAATTTTTTCTTTCTTTATTGTTGAAGATATTTTACCAGAAAATACTGCATTTGCAGCACTTTCACCAGCAGCACCTTTGGTTGCATTTGCTGTAAATTTGATATCAATTTCCTCTTCAGGTGCAATATCTTTTAATGCTTCAAGAAGTGCAGTAGTATCATTTTTTACAGTTAAATCAAAAAATACAGGGTCACCTTTTTCTCCCCATATAATCAGACTGGTTTCACCATTTGATTTACCATTTAATAACAGTTCCTTCTTTGAAAGCATAACAACATCAGCAAGTTTTGGATCTGCTATTGAAAGTCTTTTGACGGGCTCATCAAACCTTATCAATTGTGATTTTCCAACAATAGAGATTAATTGAGAAACACCGCCTCTTAATGACGCATTACGCTGTGCATAAGGCGAAAATTTCTTCAAATAATCAACTTTATATTCAGAATTAGAACCATAATTAAGATCATTATTAATAGAGATAGGATCATTTTCCACATCCCTGATACCCTGAACTGCAAGAGAATCATTATTAAGCATACTAAATACCAATAATGACGTCAGGGTTAATACTATTGTCTTAGGCAGTTTTCCCATTTTTATCAATTCCAGCTATTCTAATCGTTAAAAGTGACTTCTGATTTGACGTTTGCTTGTATAAATTCCACTGTTGCTGGTGGCTTAGAAGGTTTTTTTGGTGGTGCTGCAGGAACAGGCAGATCATTTATATTTTTCATGTTTATTGGCGGTAATATGCTTGTTGGAAGTGATGGTGGTGGATTAAATGGGGGAGCTTGTGCCACTGCCTTTTTGGGAAGAGCTATTATTTCATCATCATTGATATTTCTTAATGCCAATTGAAGCTTTCCATTAACCATTGCCTCTACAAGTTTAGCAGTTTTCGCTGCTGGCACTTCTATTGTTACAGCAGATATAGCTTCTATAGGTTTTTGCCCTTCCACTGGTGAAGGCTGTTCCTTTTTTTCAAATGCTATTACTTTAATATTCTGTACAATAAGTTCACCTTTCTCTTTGGTATTCTCTCTGGATGCAGAATGAAGATCAAGCTTTGAACCTATCTCAACGTACGAAGCCAAACCTTGTATATACTCAATAGGAATAGTTATTGCTCTCATACCCTGAGGCACTTCAAGAGTTTTTGGTTGTAATTCTTTTAATAGCCAAGTAGTAATTGGCTCACCTGGATTCAAACTTACATTCAGCGTGCATCCTACTATTGAATCCATGTTTTTAATATGCTCTGGGCGCAAAGCAGCAATTTTATGGTCTTTTAATTCAAGCATTTCTTTTGTTAATTTGGTATCTTTTAGCAATAAACTTTTAGCAACAACAATCTGAACAGAATCTACAGAAGTAGCATCTTTTTTTTGAGCTCTCTCTGCATCTAACTGTTTTTTATATGCGTTTGCGATTTGAATTTGTTCCTGAACTCTCTTGTTCACTCCCCCTATTTGAGAGAAAAGCACTAAACTTACAAGCACACCGACTGTGATTGCAATAACCAACTTTTTTTTATTTTGTTTAGGGCGCATTTAAAATTTAACCTCTACAATAACTCTTCCTCTAATTTCTTTATCGGATAAATTTAAAAAAACTTTAGTTTGTGACTTTTTAAATTTCATAAAACGGTACAGTTATTGCCTTCTTATATCTTTAGGATATTATATTATCCTGTAAGTACTAAATATGCGTTATCAACTATTAAGAATAGCAGTGTTTTAAATAATGCTTATCCTACAAAAAATTTAGTTTACACAAGTAAAAAATATTTTTTGCCGCATAACTTTAAGCAAAGTATCCAATCACTTTTGATTATAAATAATCAAATACAAAATAGTCACTTATTATTTTAATAATATTAAATTTAATTTCAATTATTGGCGATAGCTATTACATGCTTTAAGCTATTACTAAAGCTTTTTGGGGAAATAATTTTAAGAGCCTGTCTTGCTAAAAATATAAAAATCAAGATATAGAATCT
>DNSU01000076.1:0-288 GCA_003499585.1 Cyanobacteria bacterium UBA9579
ATTAAAACTTTTCAGACAGCTTCCATAAATTTTGTAATTCAATTTTATACAAAAATGCTGTAATATAGAGAAAAGCAAAATCTGAATTAAAGGATATTAAGGAATAGCTGTTAATGTCAAAAATAAAAACTTATCTATTAATTAGTATTGCAATTAGCTTGTTTATGCCACAACCTGTATTTGCAATGCATATAATGGAAGGTTTTCTCCCATTAAAGTGGTGCATTTTTTGGGCAGTACTCTCTTTGCCATTTCTTATAGCCGGACTTATTTCAATACGAAAAATAA
>DNSU01000076.1:361-2904 GCA_003499585.1 Cyanobacteria bacterium UBA9579
CGACGAAAAATAACCAATAATAATCCAAGATTCAAAATGCTCCTTGCCCTTGCAGGCGCATTTACCTTTGTGCTTTCAGCTCTAAAATTACCTTCAGTAACCGGAAGCTCATCACATCCAACCGGAGTAGGACTTGGTGCCATTTTATTTGGCCCGACAGTTATGAGTGTCCTAAGTAGCATAGTATTGCTATTTCAGGCATTATTACTGGCACATGGAGGTATTACAACTCTTGGAGCCAATATATTCTCCATGGGGATTGTAGGTCCTTTTGTTGCGTTTGGAATTTATAAGCTTCTTAAAAAAGTTAAATCTCCTAAATGGCTGCCAATATTTATGGCGGCGATGTTAGGAAATATAATGACATATGTAACCACTTCCTTCCAGTTGGCGTTAGCCTTTCCTGACACAACAGGCGGATTTGAGCTATCGTTTCTAAAGTTTCTTGGAGTTTTTGCCATAACCCAAATTCCTCTTGCCATAAGTGAAGGACTGCTTACTGTACTAATATTCAATTTCCTTTCGACTTATAATTTTGAAGAGTTAAAAGAGCTCAATGTTTTAACTAATGAGGATAACAATATTACTTCTGAAAAGGCATAAATAGTGAGTAAATTTAAAAATATAATTCTTATTATACTAGTTATAGCAATTACAGCTATTCCATTATTTATAGCTAGAGACGCAGAATTTGCAGGAGCTGATGGACAGGCAAAGGAATTAATCAGCTCAATAAACAGCAATTACAAACCATGGTTTAAGCCATTATGGGAGCCGCCAAGCGGTGAAGTAGAAAGTCTATTATTTACTCTTCAAGCTGCTATCGGTGCAGGGTTTATAGGTTATTTTATCGGGTTAGCGCGTGGGAGGAAGGGCCAGCCAAAATGATGTATATTGATAAATGCGCTTATACTAATAGATTAGCAAATGTACATCCAATGGAAAAGCTTGCATTTGTAGCACTTACAATGACAATTTGCCTGAGCGCAAATTCTATCCATATCCCTGTTTTAATAATCTTGATAATGAGCTTATTGACGTTATTCAAAGCAGGAATTCCTTATAAGTTTTATATTAAGCTTATGCTAATTCCCCTGAGTTTCTTATTCTTGGGTGTAATTTCAGTAGCAGTTAATATAATTCAAAACCCTCCAGAAGCTTTGTTTAGTATTAGCTTATTTGGAAAACACTTTGGAATAACTCAGGAGAGTTTATTCTATTCAGCAAGATTATTCTGCAAATCATTTGGATCAGTTTCCTGTCTTTACTTTCTTTCGCTGACAACTCCACTTGTAGATATAGTTTCTGTACTAAGAAAACTTAAATTTCCTGAAATTTTCCTCGAATTAATGAGTTTAATATACAGGCTTATCTTTATTTTAATAAGAATAGCAGGAAGAATTCACACATCACAGACATCAAGACTGGGCTATTCAATACTAAAAAATCAGTATAGATCATTAGGCCAGCTGATTTCACGACTTTTTATTCTTTCTTATAAGAAAGTAAATGACTTATTTGTCGCATTGGAGTCCAGAGGCTATACAGGACAATTAAATGTTCTGGAAAAACAATATAAAATATCACCTAAATTTATTTCTTTTATTGTTATAATTGAAACATCGCTTATATTTCTAGAATTATTTTCAAGAAAATTAATTTAATTGGAGAGCTTTTAATGACAGAGCATATACTGGAAGCACAAAATATTGTTTTTAACTACACGGGTGGTATTGCTGCACTTAAAAATATCTCAGTAAAGATACCAAAAGGCAAGAAAGTTGTGTTTCTTGGAGAAAATGGTGCAGGCAAATCCACCTTATTTCTTCATTTTAACGGTATTTTAAAACCTAATAAAGGTAAGATATTATTTAAAAATCAGGAAGTCAAATATGATAAAAAATCCCTAACAGCACTGCGTAAATGTGTCGGAATAGTATTTCAGGATCCTGATACACAATTATTCTCCGCAAGCGTATCTCAGGAGGTTTCTTTTGGTCCTATGAATCTTGGATTTCCAAGAGAAAAAATAGAAAAATATGTCAATTATGCTTTAGAAGCAGCTGGTATATCAGATTTACAGGACCTGCCAACGCATTTTCTTAGCTATGGACAGAAGAAAAGAGTTACTATTGCTAGTATTATAGCAATGGAACCTGAAGTTATAATCTTTGATGAGCCGACAAATTATCTTGATCCTAAGCATAAGATTCAAATTATGGATTTTCTTACTGATTTGAACAAAAATAGCACAACAGTAATATTATCCACCCATGATGTTGATATAGCTTATGCATGGGCAGACCATATAATTGTAATAAAAGATGGAATGGTATTACAAGAAGGAACTCCAAAAGAAATATTTACTAATACATCATTAATTCAAGATGCAAATCTAACAACCCCTGTTATATTAGATATTTACAATGAATTAAAAAGAAATAACCATATAAACTCTGATTCAGCCACGCCCAGAACAAAAGCAGAATTACTTGAATTAATTAATACAAGTGTTAAAACATACTAAGAAGCTGTCTTGTTAA
>DNSU01000140.1 GCA_003499585.1 Cyanobacteria bacterium UBA9579
GAAGCATCTGTCCAGCTTAAGTTAGCAACGTAGTTACCAGCTGTAGCTCTGGTTATGCTTACTGATAATCCAGTTGGAGCTACAGGAGGCTGAGATGTTGGAGGAGGTGTAGTTACTGTTCCAACTTCAGCTGTAGCTACGTTTGAATCAGCTGATTTACCATCGGCATTAACAGCTGCTATTTTGTAATAGTATGTACCCTGAGTTGGATTTGCTCCAAGGTTGATACCATAGCTGGTACCATCAGCACCCGGGGTTTTTACTCTCTGGTAATTACTTGTAGAGTTAATGGATTGATAAATCTCAAACCCTGTTTCGTTATTTGAATTATCTTTCCAGTCAAGATATACATAATAATTACCACTTGTTGCTCCCTGAGCAACTCTACTTGTTAACTCTGAAGGAGCTGCTGGTACAGTACCTGTTGTTGGAGGTTCTGTTGGCGGTTCAGTTGGAGGTGGGGGCGGTGGTGTTACATTACCATCTTTTTTAAGGATTACACCTCTGAATGGGTCAAGAGTTACACTGTTTACCTGAACTCCATCAAGGTTTCTGTAGATACCAGCTGGAAGGTTGATAGTTACACGACCTGCAGTATCATTCACGATAACTTTACCAAGATCGAAGTCTCTTTGAAGAACTCCATCAGCTCTATATCTTGGACCTTTAGGATATCCAACTTTACCTAATTTTTCGATAAATGCTTGTTGGTGAGCAAGATCTCTTCCTTGCTGGGTTCTAAGGGTTAAACCAAGAATATTATCTGTTAAAAGGTTCATAGGGACACGGAATGTTTCAAAAGGTCCTCTGGTCTCATTCCAGTATGTATCAAAAATCACCTGTCCCATTGAAGCTCCCTGATCACTATAGTTTAAGTATGCAGGGACACTGGTGTCACCATCGTTATCATCATCAATTCTGTCTTCTAACATAGCAATATCACGAGATGTGAAAACGCCAAGTGGAGGTGAATTGCCTAGGAGGATTTTGTTCGGAGCGATTTGTTTAAATGTCTCTCCTATGGTATTCCATCCTCTTTGAATACCCGCCTGGTCATTACCGGCAAAACCACTACGTAACCAGTTATCTGAGAATAAACCATCAAATCCCTGATCGGTAATACCTTTAGCATGATTAGCCCAGTACTGTTGTACTTCTATTCTTCTTGAATCCCACATTCTTCTTTGGCTAAGGTTATATCCCGGGTATGTAACTATTACACCGGTGCTGCCACGATACCATAGATTGTGTTTGTCCATATAATCCCAGGTACCGATATTCTGACCATCCGGTTTCATCCAGAAATTCTCGTTAGGGAAAACATTTGTCGATTGATAATACCAGACATCTGACATATTGTGATAAGCAAGAACATATACTCTTCTGCCTACAGCTGAAGCAGCGCTATATAAGTCATTTCTGGTTTTTAATAACCCTTTACTAGGGTCATGGGTACTTTGATGAAAATCTAAAAATAAGTCATTCATGTTTCCGCCAGCTCTGTTTAGAGAGACGAAATCAAGATATTTGGCTGAAAACATAACCTTATTTGCAGTATCACCGGCAGAAAAACTGCCATCCGGGGTGGTGTGCCACTGATTACCCGCTACTCTCGGGTAAGGTCTTGACATCAATTCTTGTACTGCAGGGTCATAAGAGGCGGCTTGCGCCTTATTATTCGGAATAAATAATCCCGGAACTCCCTGTAATAGCATAAGAGTTGCGCCAAGCATTGCTATTGTTTTCTTGAGATTTAGCATACTTTCTCATACTCCTTAGTTGTAACTTTCAAAATCGAACTTGTTTTACGTTTGGGAAAAAACTTTCTCTGGTGTGAATAAATTAAATTTCAAATAAGAATATAAATTTCAATTCTAAATATTCCTTTTTCTAACCTCCTTCTTTGTTTTAGCTTGTCTGAATTTTACACTTACTAAAACATTACACATTTATTTAGATGTTTGTATTTTTAAAAATATAAATAATTGCCTGAGAGTAAGAATGTTACAGTGATTTGGGCAATTATTAAAAAATAACAATTTAATAAAACTTTACAATTATGAATACTCAAATTTATCAGTCGATTTTATTTAAAGCCTGTAATAATGTAGTGTATATCTATAATTTTTCAATAAAAAAATCCTGAGCAACTCAGGATTTTTTTATTGAAAATCTAAATAATTATGAAATTGGAATCATCTGTTCTGGAGGTGGATCCTGCCCTGGAATAAAGTCACCGGGTGCGGCATATTGATTGTTATTTGCATTGTAGTTATTATTGTTGCTATTTGCGTTGTAGTCGTAGTAAACTCCATTTGAATTATTGTTGTTATAGTTGTAATTAGGAGTTGAAGGGGTGTAATTATAGTTGTAACCATTAGGGTTTGCATACTTGTTTAGCATTTGTGTGCCTAAATTATACAGGGTATTTTTGGCCATATCTCTTATTACGTCCTGTACAAATGCAATTTCAATGTTTGAATCTTGGGATTGAGATAAATTATTTGATGTTGCAGCAATAGATAAACCTGGAGCTGCCAAAATCAGCATTAAAGCCATAACAGTTATTTTCTTTTTCATACCCAATTCCTCACCTGTGTAAAATTAATACTTCTAAGTTAATTTACATTATATATTGATTGTTTTTAAAATATCAAATATTTTTAAGAGGAAAGAAAAAAATCTTTAAATATCAGGTTTTAAGAACTTGTCATTCTGAAATTGAATGATCTTTGAGTGCAAGTTTTTCTAAAAACTCTGAAGCTGCCTTATCCGGGTTATTTGCATTGATTATTGCGCGAACTACTGCTATTCTTGAGGCACCTACATTCAGGACTGCATCAACATTATCAAGGTTTATGCCGCCAATAGCAAACCATGGAATATCTACATTTTCACTGGCCCATTTCACATATTCAAGTCCTACTGACTTTCTTCCAGGCTTAGTCGGGGTTTCAAACACAGGGCCAACTCCAATATAATCAGCCCCTGCTTCAATTGCAGCCTGTGCCTGCTCAGGAACATGTGTTGAAAGTCCGATAATGGCATCTTTCCCTAATAAATGTCTTGCTGAATCAATATCAATATCATCCTGTCCCAGATGAACACCATCTGCTCCAATGATATGAGCTACATCAACCCTGTCATTAATTATGAAAAGAGCATCATATAAAGAGCATAGATCTTTAACTTTTTTGCCAAGCTCAATGAATTCTTTGGCATTGGCACATTTTTCTCTTAACTGGATAATTTGCACACCGCCTTTTAATGCTGATGCTATAGCATCAAAAAATTCATCGTGAGAGTTGAATTTGCTTCTGTCTGTTACAAGATATAATTTTCTATTCTGTAATCTTCTTTTTTTTAGTTTTTGAGATAACTCTTCAAACATATCTTTCTCCAGTGTATAAGAGTCGTACCTTGCCTGCTCAAATAATCTTATATCTAATCCTTCAGCCTGTCCAAATTCCGACAGAACTCTGAGTGATTGTTGAAGTCTTTTAAAATTGGCCTTATATATATCCCACAGATCGGTTTTATGAGTTGGATTATTTATGTCTGTACCAATGTCTCCTTCGGTATTTCTGGATTGCAGCAATGATTTATAATTTTCATCAATAATATTGGCGAGTTGGTGCCTTAAAATTTTTAATTTTTCACTCAAACTTTTATTATCAAGATAAAACCTTGCTATTTCTTCAATAGCCCTTAACGCTTCTATTGATCGATTGAGATTGGCATCAATAATTCTATTCAATTTATATCCTTTTGAATGTTAGTGATTTATTGTATGGCAGAAAGGATTGATGGCCTAAAATGTAGCTTGACTACCTAATTTACATGCCTAAGTGATTATATCATATTAGAAAGTAGAAAATAGGGAGCCAGAGAGTGTATAAATTATTATAAATTAATTATTTTTATTATAAAGGGGATAATGATTGAAGAGAAATTCAAGAGACATATACCGCAATATGGAGATGCTCGAGCTGGTTGAAAAAAGCCAGCAGGAGGATCGTTTTGCTCTTGAAGAACTTGTTCGAAGAAATGAAAGAATAGTTTATAGTACTCTTTATCACCTTGACCCCAACAGAACTGATATTCCTGATCTTGCTCAGGAAGTATTATTTCGAATGGCAAGAGCAATAAAAAATCTGAGAAACCCGGGTACTTTTAAATTCTGGTTAAATCAAATTATTACAAATCTTTTTTATGATGAATTGCGCAGAAAGACCAGAAGGCTTGCTACCATTTCAATGGACACTCCTTATCTTACCCCGGGAGAGGAAGAATCATCACCTACAAGAGATATCATCGACTTAGCTAAGATGCCAGAGGAAACTACGCTGGGGGGAGAACTCGATACAAAAATTAAAGAAGCAATTGAAAATTTACCGGAACAGTTTCGACTGGTTATCGTCTTAAGAGAACTACAAGGGCTTAGTTATGAAGAAATAGCGGAGATTACAGGAACTAATATAGGAACGGTAAAATCCAGACTTGCAAGAGCCAGAGCCAAATTACAAGAACATATAAAACCCTATCTTGAAGAAAGAGGCGCATAATGGAAAGCAATTTATCCTGTGATGATATAAAAATACTGGTTTCAGCTTATTTTGATAACGAACTTTCCGAAGAAGAAGCCAGAATAGTTGATAATCACCTGAGTAAATGTGCCTTATGTGCCGGCGCGCTTGAAAATATTAAGGATTTATCCGGATTATTAAAAGGATTTTCTAATAGAGTTGAATACAAGGAATCTAATACATATTCAGCCATAGTTGACAGAGTATATACTAAAAAGGCTATAACATGCAGCGAAGTTTTAGATGAACTCTCAGCATACTTTGACGGAGAGCTCAATTTAAAACTTCACTATTTAATTGATGATCATTTAAATACCTGTAGTAGCTGTAAATCTGAATTTAGCAAGATAGAAAAACTTAGCACTCACATAAAATCATCTTTTAATATAAGCAAAGAGCTTAATTTATGGCCAGAAATTGAAACTGATCTTAATAATATTGATATTTGTAAAGAGATAAGCGAAAACTTATCTGCTTTTTTAGATAAAGAACTGACTAGAGACGATACTATTCAAGTAAGTGAACATCTATTAACCTGTAAGCACTGTAGAAGAGATTATGAAAATCTTAAAGCGACACAATTTGCGATTAGAAATTATTTCAAAAAGTCAATATCTTATAAAGCAGGCTCAAATAAAGATATTTGTGACAACACTCTTGTCAGACTCGATAAAAAAGAACGCAGGAAAGAGCTATTTACTTCAATTGCATCAGTATTTATAATTGCATTATTAAGCTGGTTCTCGATGAATACTGTAGAGCCTATGATTATGAAAAAAGCCTATGGTCACAATCCTAAAGTAGTTAACCCTGATCGCCCGGTTTTTGTGAAATATGCAAAGGCTGAAGAATTTGTGTTTACACAGGCATATTCCATGCCGCCTGAAGGAGTAGAATCGATTTTGTATGAAATTAATTAGTTATATTCTCGGATTATTGTTTGCAGTAATGATGTATGGTAATTTGCCTGCTCAAGCAGATACCAATAATATAAGCATCAATTGGGAATGTTTAAATTTAACAGAAAAACAGGAGCAAAAGTTTGCCCTGTTTGATCAGGATTGGGAAAAAATTCAGACGATAATTCGTCCAAAATTAACCAGAGATCAAGAGCGTCTTAAACTTATGCTAACTAACCCTAATATTTCAGATACTCAAATAAAAGAACTACAAAAACAAATTTTTATAAGACAAGAGCAATTACGATATTATGCTCTTAATAATTTTCTCTCCAAACGTCGTTTATTGACACCTAATCAGCGTATAATGCTTCATGAAATGTTTCTTATCCAATATCAATTAAAAAAAACTAATTAAAATTACTAATCATAATAATACGTATAAAAAAGGAAGTATTTAGAAGCTGTCTTGTTAAAATTGAATCGGTGACACAGTCACCTTTTCTAAA
>DNSU01000139.1 GCA_003499585.1 Cyanobacteria bacterium UBA9579
TGGGTATATAATTTAATCCCAATAGATTCAAAAAACTCTATAGTTTCTGTGACTCCAAACCTGCTGAAGATTGAATACAGGAATTTCTCTCCTCTTGGATAATTTGCGGCAAGTTTTCTAAAGTCATAGGTAGCATTTGTCAGATTACACCTGCCATGCCCTGTCCAGAGAAGAGTTTTTAAAGCTTCCTTTTTTTCCAATATATCTATAACTAAATTGCCGTCACTATTTTGGGCTGCTGTTATTGCAGCCATAAAACCCGCTGGACCACCACCTATTACTGCTATTTTAGTCATATTAAACTTATACCTTATAAACAAAGAGCAGGTATGTTACTGAAGGAGCCTATGCAGCATATCATTTTAAGCTGCATCAGCGACAAAAGTAATATATCTGCTCGAATAATATAACATTCTAATTAACCTTTTATCTAGTTATATAATGAATCCAGATACTCAGAAATTTTACTCAATAATAAAGCTTTTTCATCCTTATATTGGTCAATTATTTTAACTAGAGCACTACCTATTATTGCACCATCTGCGTTTAACTCTTTCAGGCTGGCAATGTGTTCAGGCTTTGATACGCCAAAACCAACCGCAATAGGAGTACTAACAGTATTCTTTATTTCTGTAATTATGCTTGATAATGTTTCAGAGAAACTATCTCTGACTCCGGTAACTCCGGTAGATGACACAAGATAAATAAACCCTGATGCTTTTTGTGAAATGGATCTTATTCTGTCTTTATCAGAGGTAGGAGCAACAAGCATAACAAAGTCTATATTATTTTCCTGACAAAGTTCAGAAATTTCTTCTGATTCTTCGATTGGCAAATCAGGAATAATGATCCCGGCAACATTTGCCGATTTTGCTTTGCTAATAAAATTATTCAACCCATAGCTTAAAATCGGGTTGAAATAAGAGAATAAAATTATTGGTGTTTGTATATTTTCTCTAATATCAATTAGTAAATCAAAGATTGTATCGAGATTTATTCCTGTTTCAAGAGCTGATTTCGCAGCTTTCTGAATAACAGGCCCGTCTGCTAAAGGGTCAGAAAAAGGCACACCAAGTTCAATTGCTGCAACTTTATGTTCTTGAAAAAGAAATAATAAGTCTTTAGTAGTTTCTATATTAGGATACCCTGAAACAATAAAGGGTATTAAAGCAGGGTTGTTATAATTTTCTTTAATTGAGTTTGAAATTCTAGACATCTATTCTTCTTGTACCGTATAAATATACTTCTTCAGGATCATCAAGCTCACTATGTATGTCTAAAACATTTCTTCCAAGAACTGGATGTAACAAATCCGGTGCCAGTTCTAAAATAGGCACTAAAGCAAACGCTCTTTGATGCAATCTTGGATGCGGGATCTGCAGACAATGATCAGCAATAACCAGATCGTCATAAAGAAGAATATCAAGATCAGCAGTCCTTGGTTCCCATTGTGGAGCTTCAGGATGTCTTACACGCCCTAATTGTTTTTCAATTCTCTGACATTCTTCCAGTAGCTTGTATGGTTCAAGTGTAGTTTCTATTTCAAGTACTGCATTTACAAACCATTCCTGATTTTTATGACAGTAAGGTTCTGTTTCATATAGGCTGGAACTATTAATTATAGTGATACCTTCTGTATCACTAAGCAGCTTATGAGCTTGTTGGACGTATCCAACTCTATCGCCAATATTTGATCCAAGGCCTATGTATGCAACAGACATTAAAATTCCTTTTTGCTTGCAGTAAAGCTTGAAAATAAGAAAATAAATTTTCTATATTATTTGTCTATTTTATAATTTTTTCAGAATATTTACAACGAAAATTTTTTAAAATGGTACTTATAACACTAATTCTCATTTAAACTCGAACTGAAATAAAGTACCTATTAGACTTTTAAGATAATTAATCCTGTAAACACGTACAATATATGTATTAATAGAATTTTTATACCTCAATAATAATTATAAACCATTTTAAAATTATGTTATGGCAGAATATTCAATAATTTAGCCGGTTTATAAAATGTTTTTATAAAAATGTTAATTCTAATTTACATTTAACCAGAAATCATTAAAGTTTCTAGAAGAGCATGTCGATTTAATAAATAGGTCGTCTAAGGAGAAAAGTTTTGGATAAGTTAACTAACAATAAAAGAATAACCAGTATAAAGACGGTAAAAGAGGCTATTAGCACCGGAAAAAACTTCTTTGCCAGCAAAGAACCTGTTGGTGACTTCTGGACTTTTACAGGAACTTCGTATGAGGGAAAAGATACACAATGGGGAAATGATATTCAAAGCCAAATCCGACGTGTTGAAGAGGAAACTGAAGGATATAAAAATATTTTAGCCAATCCATACGGACAAAATCTCAATTTAATAGGTTAATAACTAACACACCTTATCAAAAGAGCTATTATCAATAGCTCTTTTTTATTTAATAAACTTCTTAACTATATAACTTGCCATCATATAGCCTGCAACTGGTGGGACAAAGGGAGAACTGCCGGGAGTAAATTTCATTAGCGTTATTTCTTCCCCATGGGCAGTTTTTATATTTGCGCAAGATCCTCTTTTTTTAGTTATACATGGCTTTTCCATACTTGCAACCACAGGAAGCCCCTGAGTTATACCTCGGGCTTTAAGTTTATGAAGGACGTTACTTGCAAAAATACATTGTTTTGACTTTATTTCTGAAATATCAGTGATATAAAGCTGTCCAGGATCGAGCCTGTTTCCTGCCCCCATAGAGCTGATAATTGGAATATTTAGCTTAATACAGCTTTCTATGAGGTCTATTTTATATTTTAAAGTGTCAATTGCATCAACAACAAAATCAACGGGAGAGGACTCATCTAAAAATAAGATATCATTGAGCTTTGGAGTATAAAAATCATTCAGGATTCTGACTTGAATATGAGGATTAATCTCTTCAATTCTTTTTTTCATTAATTCGACTTTAGGTTTTCCAATGTCAGAAATTACAGCAAGAAGCTGCCTGTTAATATTTGATTCTGATACTGTATCAAAATCAACCAGAGTAAATTTTCCTATGCCGCTTCTGGCTAAAGCTTCAGCCGTATAAGATCCGACCCCTCCAAGTCCAAAAACAATCACATGCTTTTGAAACAGGGACTTTTGAGCTTCGCTACCCCAGATAAGCTCGTTTCTTTCATAAATTTTTTCTATATTTATATCTCTTGGCATTTTAGTAGTGCTGCAACGTTAGCTAATAACTTTACTTTTATTTAATTCCAAAAGTTTTTTGTAGAGGTCTTTTTCTTTAGCAGATGGAGTATTAGGGATTACAATTTTGACTTTTGCAATATGATCTCCGTGACTTCCATCTTTTTTGGGGAGTCCCAGTTTCTTAAGCCTCAAAGACTTCCCGGCCTGAGTTCCGGGAGGAATTGTTACTTTAACAATTCCCTGTAAAGTTTTTACTTCAGCTACTGTTCCTAAAACAGCTTCTGGAGCAGAAACTTCCAGCTCTGATAAAACATCAGCACCTTCTATTTTGAGAGAACCTTCCTTAAACTTGATAATTAAGTACAGATCACCTTTTCTGCCGTAAGGGTCAACTTTTCCTTCACCCGAAAGTCTGATTTTGGCGCCTTCTTTTACTCCTTTTGGGATTTTTACGTTTAACGTCTTGGATACAGACATCACGCCACTGCCGCCACATTTATAGCAATGGCTGCCTCTGCCTGAGCAGTTTGGGCATCTATCCATATGACTTATACGGACAGATTTTGTTATGTCTCCCATTAAATCTTCAGGCTCAAGTAAAATATCCTGAGTTAGATCGAGATTTTCAGTGCTTTGTTGCTGCTTATATTGTTGAAAAGGATCAGCTGAAGTATATCTTGTATGTCTTTGAGCAGTTTGTCCCATTAAATCGCCAAATATTGATGAAAAGAAATCACTGAACCCGCCCATATCATTAAACGAGTTAGCTCCTCCAAATCCATCACCAAAATTAATATTTATATTTTCATATCCCGGCGGTGGAGTAAAATCAGCACCTTGATGCCAGCTAGAACCTAAGCTGTCATATCTTTGTCTTTTTTGAGCATCTGATAAAACTTCATATGCCTCGTTTATATCTTTGAATTTTTCAGTGGCATTGCTGTCTTTATTAACATCCGGATGGTATTTGCGAGCCAACTTTCTAAAAGCAGACTTAATTTCCTGCTCACTGGCATTCTTTGAAACACCTAATATTTCATAATAATCTTTATATTTCATAATCCCAAACTTATTCTGTGATTTTAATTTTCCATGATTATTGTAGTATAAATTGTCACGAAAGTTTCCAGAATTAAAGATTTTTTTATAATTTGTTTTATTTTAAGTAAAAAGTAGGATAGGCATGCCCATCAAAAATAGCTATTTGAGAATAAACCCCAATTATTATAAAATAGAATAGCATTTAACTATAAAAGGACAAAAAATGAGCATAACTTTTCAGCAATTAATACATAAACTTAACGAATATTGGTCAAATTATGGCTGTATAATACAGCAGCCTTATGATATAGAAAAAGGCGCAAGTACTATGAATCCGGCAACATTTTTAAGAGTACTTGGCCCTGAGCCCTGGAATACAGCAATGGTAGAACCCTGTAGACGTCCAACCGACGGACGTTATGGAGAAAATCCAAACAGGCTGCAACACTATTTCCAGTATCAGGTAATTCTAAAACCATCACCGGAAGATGCACAGGGCGTTTATCTAAGAAGCCTTGAATATTTAGGCATTGATCTTAGCAAACACGATATTAGATTTGTTGAAGACAACTGGGAATCCCCAACCCTTGGAGCATGGGGAGTGGGCTGGGAATTTTGGCTGGATGGCATGGAAGTTACCCAGTTTACATATTTCCAGCAAGCCGGCGGCATTGACGTAAAACCTGTAGCCCTTGAACTTACATACGGCCTTGAGCGTATAGCTATGTATCTTCAAAATGTAGACAGTGTTTTTGATGTTCAATGGAATGATACTCTAAAGTACGGCGATATCTACCATCAGAACGAAGTTGAGCAATCTGAATACAATTTTGAAGTAGCAACTCCGGAAATTTTATTCCAGTTGTTTGACCTATACAGTAAGGAAGCAAATAACAATCTGGAAGCCAAACTGGTACTTCCTTCCTATGACTACGTATTAAAATGTTCTCACTCCTTTAATCTTCTAGATGCAAGAGGAGTAATAAGCAAGGACGAGAGAACTAACTATATAAACAGAATTAGAAGAATGGCAGAGAATGTCGCTAAACTTTATGTTCAGCAGAGAGAAGAGATGGGATATCCTCTTCTTAAAGTCAATAAAGTGACAGTATAGCTTTTATAGTTGTTTTTCAACTTTACAAAATATATAAAATTTAATATTCACATGGCAATTATTGATCTGGTTTTACTTTATTAAACCAGATCAAATTTATATCAAAATAAAGTTAATAAAGGAAGGAACCAACTATATGCTGAATTTAAATACAAATTTACCTGTATTAGCTGATTATAAAAGTGTTAATAAGAATTCTAATATAGCGAATGTTGCATTTAAAGAGGCATTGGATGGAGTAGAACCTAGAAATGTTCTCAAAACTTTTGAAGAGATTACAAAAGTTTATAAAGAATCAGGACAGAATAAAGAAATCAGTAAATATATTGCTGAAAGACTCAATAAATCAGGATTTGAAGTAAATGTAAAAGGACCTGAAGCTGGTAAAGGACAATATACTATTGTTGCTGCAAGAAATGTTGATAAACAAAAAAATAATGCAATAATGCTGCAAGCTCATATGGACATAGTGGGTTTCTCTGTTGATGAAAACGGAAAACCGGATGATAATACTAAAAAACCAATCGTATTGCAGCGTGTTTCAGAACAAGCTGACGGGAATAATATTAAACTGATTGAAGATAAAAAAGGTGAATGGTTAAAGGCTAAAGATAGAACTTTAGGTGCAGATGACGGTATAGGTGTAGCTTTAGCTCTTGAAATAGCAGAAGATCCTAAATTCAAAGATTTACCTCTGGAAATAATTTTTACAACAGACGAAGAAACAGGTATGTATGGGGCTGAAGCATTAAGTCCAGATGATTTCCATGGCAAATATTTAATTAACCTTGATTCTGAAGACCTTGGAGAAATAACTGTAGGTTGTGCAGGGGTATCACAATGCCAGGAAAAACAAGATATACCTATGGTCTCTCTAGGTGATATTAATCATAAAAAGGTTACTATAGAATTAAGCGGTGGTAATGGCGGGCACTCCGGAGTTCAAATCCATGAAAAGCATATAAATCCTATTAAAACAGTTTTATCTGAATTGGCTGATATCCCGGATATCAAATTAATAAGTGTTTCTGGCGGTTCAAAGTTTAATGCAATTCCAAAAGGAGCTAAAGCTGAAATACTTGTTCCAAATGAAAAAGCAAGTAATGTCGTTCAACAATTAAACGAAAAATTAAATATTGCAAAACAAGCTCATTCAGAGACAGATCCTAACTTGAAAGTTAATGTTAGTACTGGTAAAAATCCTGTAAGTGCTGATACTAAAGTAATTGACCCTGAATTTCAAAAGAAATTTTTGCAAATAGTAGGTAAAGAAGTTCAATCAAAATTAATAACAGCTTATGATAATGGGACAAGTAAAACCTCACAGAATTTAGGTGTATTAAATTTAAAAGATGGATCTCTTGAAATTCAGGTATGCTCTCGCAGTTCAGATGAAGTAGAAGGAGAACAGTTAAAGCAAGAAATTTCTTCTCAACTTTCTGAATTATTAGACAAAAAAGTTATTGTCGGATCTTCACCAATCTGGCAGCCAAAAGATAATTCTATGTTAAGAGATATGGCAGCAAAAACATATGAAGAAATAAGCAAAAAACAACCTAAAGTAGGTGTAACTCACGGCGGCTTAGAATCAGCAATTTTTGTTGAAAAAGTACCGGGTCTTGAGACAATATCCGTAGGTCCTACTGTCAAAGAACCCCACTCCGAAAGAGAAAGATTAGATCTTACAAGTGTAAAACCCTTCTATGAATGGATGGTAAAACTAATTGAAGGTCTTAAAGAAAAAACTGAGTAATTATAATCTTGCAGAAAGAGTTGCTGACAAAAATTGCAGCAATTTATAAACTTCTCTATAATCTGTAGATTCAAACTTAACAGCAGAGCCGGAAATCTTTTCAACACCGGGCAATAACTCTGCAATATCTGTTAATTTTCTGTCAGAAAATTCTATCTCAAGAGTATAAGGGTCATTTTCTTTATACAATACCCAGCTTTGAGGATTTTTTATCGTCTCAAAAGCTGCTAATTTAAGTTCTTTAAATAATTCTTCATTAGGCCTGCATTTAGCGGATGTGGTTGAAATTGCAGTTTTGGTAAAAACAGTTTTCACGTTTCCCAAAACATTTACAGCTTCCCTGCAGGTTATATCATCCCCTGTAATGAGTGCTACAGGTATATTAATCATACCTGTATATACTGCATTTAGTTCAATTTCACCTATTAACTTCCCATTTAGTTTAATATAGTTAAAAATTTGGGAAAAAGTATGAGGTAAAATCCCGTTTATGGAGCCGGCTTTTACATGATAACCGGTAAAGAGCACACAGGAATAAGAACTATCTAAGCCTGAGAGCATTGAAATAGGCTTAGGCTTTCCGCTGATTAATTCTATTTTAGGATTAAGTTCTGAAATATGAAGATTTTCCATTGTGCTGTGTGCATCATTTATAGTAATTTTATCCACACCAGCTTCTAATAATCCTTCAATTATCCAGTTCAGCTCTTCATGTTGCTGTTTTAAAGCTAAATAATACGACTCCCCGCCAGACGCAACAGTCTGATGAGGATAAACGACATTATTAACTCCATCAATATCAGCAGAAATATATACATTAATCATTTATTTTAAACTTCAAGAAAAAGTCTTGTGCCAACGATATTAGGCTTGCCGTTATAGTAACCGGCAAAAAAGCCGCCATAAATAGGGTTATTTTTACCGTATGATTTTTTTTCCTGTTCCTGTGATTGAAGAAAGTGACTCGAAAAAGGGTTATAAGACTGATTTGTCCGAACAGGAGTAATAGCCTTTGTCTGGGCTGGCTGAAACACTCTATTAACAAAATTTGTTATGTTATTTAGAACCATATTTTCTCTCTCAAAAATCAGTGATAGTAATTTAGATATAATTTTAATTTAAAAAACGCAAATGTCATGCTTTCCAGTAAATTATGACTCAATTATATCTGATAATCTTAATAAAAATTAATAGTAAATCTTAAATTTCATACTAATGCCGTAGAAATTTAAGGTTATACAGTAATTTAAAGAGAGGACTGTTAGCCCTCTCAGAATTAATTGTTGCCATTAAAATAGCAATATAGCTTAAATATCATTAAATGAATTTAAGGCAGATTCTTTATCTTTGTGAATTTGCAGTGCATTATCCAGGAATATATAGGATAAAGCTTCATTGACGGAGGTTCTGACATTACAAAGTTTGAATTCCCCGCCATTTTCGCTGCAGATTTTAAATCCTGAAATTAAAGTATTAATTCCTTTAGAAGTAATGTTAAATACGTTTTTCATATCGATTATAACATTGTAGTATCCGGAATTTATGTGAGTTAAGAGCTCTTTTTCCAGCTCCTGTGCGACATAATCTCTATGAAGGTTATTTACTTCTATAGATACTATCTTTCTTTCTTTCTCTTCAATGTTGGAAACAATCTCCATATTATTTCCATGTTTTTGGCTTTCTAGCAGCCTGATATGTCTTAAAATATTTTTATGCCATTCAGGAGTTTTTTCTATAAACTCATTTGCTCCTTTTACGAAGCATTCACTGATTAATCTCTTATCGTCAGTTCCTGAAATTACAATAATTTTTGTACTATCTCTTTTTGTTTTTTCAGCTGCATTAAATGTTTCCAGCAGAGTTAAACCATCTTCAGGTTCCGGCATAAATAAATCCAATAATACATACTGATAATGACGTTTTTTATATTGATCTTTAGCCTCTTCAAAGTTTCTTGCTATGTAAACATTATACCCTGACTTTGTTAAAAGAAGGCTTAACTGATAAATAGACAACTCAAGATCGTCAACTATCAGCACAGAAGGGATATGAGTTAATTCCACTTCACTTTTTGCACATTGAGCAGGGGATAACTTTTTCTCAAGCTCAATAAGTGCACGAGTTACTGCCTGAGGGTCTTCATCTTTAGGTAGATCAACTCCTGCAAGCTGGAGCAATTTTTCCAGTTGTTCTTTACTAAGATTTACGTTGTTATCTTCCATTTTCTTAAATTCCATATTCAAATTGTTTATATATATAATAAACCATTCTATTACATGTGTTGATATTTATCCAGATAAAAAATTAATGCTTTTGTCCTTGTAAAGAAGGCGAAAGATAGACAGGCTTTTAAAGAAAGTGTCTATAATTGGCTTTTATGTTAAAGTATAAAAGGAAATAAATTGGTGATAAAATCACTTAACTTAAGTTATCGATTATAAGCTTCATTAGGGCACTAGTAATTTGTTAAGAGCGAAATTAAATATGATAAAAAAGACGGTATTAGACAATGGAATTAGAGTAATAACTGAACACATGCCAGAAACATATTCAGCAACAGTGATGGTATGGATAAATACGGGTTCAGCCATAGAAAAACCAGAGCATAACGGAATTTGTCATTTCATAGAGCATATGATTTTTAAGGGCACAGGAAATAGGACTTCTGAGCAGATAGTGCAGGCTATTGAATGTACAGGTGGCGGAATCAATGCGTTTACGGAAAAAGAATCTACCTGTTATTATGCCAGAGTGCTGAGCAATCAGGTTCCTGTTGCTATAGATGTGCTTCTCGATATGGTTTTTAACTCTGTTTATGATAAAAAAAACGTAGAGCTTGAAAGACAGGTTATTCTTGAAGAAATAAAAATGTATGAAGATACGCCTGATGAGCTTGTGCATGACCTCTTAATCAAATCTTACTGGAAAGGGCATGCCTTATCTCAGCCTATCACCGGAACGAAAAGCAGTATGTTGAGAATCACCAGAGAAGATATTCTTAATTTTGTGCAGGAATACTACACTCCTGATAATATAATTGTCTCAATAGCCGGTAACTTCAATGAAGATGAGATAATAGCACAGCTAAATGAAATAGATCGCAAGTATAATAAAACTGTAAGAAGCTATGAAATGCAGATTCCTGTTATAAATCCTGAAGTCAAAGTTTGTGAAAAAGACATAGAGCAATCACATGTTTGTTTTGGATTAAGGGGAACTTCCATTTTAAATGAAGATCGTTATGCCTCAGCTATTATAGATGTTTGTCTTGGTGGTGGCATGGCTTCGAGGTTGTTTCAGGAGATTAGAGAAAAAAGAGGCCTTGTATATTCAATCAATACTTATGAAGCTTTATATCGTTCTTCAGGAATATTTGGTGTATATGCAAGCGCCAGTCCAGCAAATGTAGATGAAGTTATACAGCTTACTCTGGATGAATTTGAGAAGTTAAGAAAATCAGGTCTTTCAGATACCGAATTTGAGCAGGCAAAACTTCAGTTAAAAGGCAGTCTGCTTATAGGTTCCGAATCAACTAAATATAGATCTAGTAAAAATGGCAGATCAGAATTATTCTTTGATAGGGTGCTAACAATTGAGGAAATGTGTGCTTCTGTTGATAAAGTAACTCAGGATGATATTATAAGGCTCAGTGATTATATATTTGATACAAAATATCTTGGACTATCGCTGGTATGTCCTCATGAATTTGCTCCAAAAGAGTTAAGTTTATCCTGTTAATAGGGAAGGAGTTAAAATGCAAAGAGTACAACTTAAAATAAGAAGACTTGAACATAATATAAGCATACCGGAATATGCTACAGAAGGCGCAGCCGGCATGGATTTGACTGCTGCAATTTCTCAGCCTCTGGAATTTAAACCTCTTGAAAGAAAGCTTGTTCCAACAGGGATAATCATAGAACTGCCTCATGGCTACGAGGCACAAATCAGACCAAGATCAGGTCTTTCTATTAAGCATGGCATGACACTGGTCAATTGTGTTGGAACCATAGATGAGGATTACAGGGGTGAAGTGTGTGTTCCTATGATAAATCTGTCTCAGGAAGTATATGCAGTTCAGCCCGGTGACAGAATTGCGCAGATGGTAATAGCTCCTGTGCAAAAAGTAGACATCAAAGTAACAGAAGAACTAACAGCCACAACAAGATCATCAGGAGGCTTCGGCTCCACAGGCAGGTAATAATGGTAGCAATGTCATTCTGAGCGAAGTGAAGAATCTCAAAGATAAATATAAGTAGGGTGGGTATCTGATTTA
>DNSU01000160.1:0-4510 GCA_003499585.1 Cyanobacteria bacterium UBA9579
AAGGACAAACTCTTTAAAAGGTGCTAATTCCAGCAGGATATTCCTGGGAGATAAGTTGGTAAAATAAGTTTAAGCCTTATAATACCAACTATAACCTCTATGTACTTGATAAGTGTGTGAGGTTATTTTTTATAAAAGGAGAAACACATGGTTTCAAAAAGGTTCTTATTTACTTCAGAATCAGTGACAGAAGGTCATCCTGATAAAGTTTGCGACCAGATTTCTGATGCTATTTTGGATGCATTTTTACTTAACGATCCTAAATCAAGAGTAGCTGCAGAAACTTCTGTTACTACAGGTATGGTTTTGGTGGCTGGTGAAATTACATCTGAATGTTATATTGACATTCCACGTGTAGTAAGAGAGACCATAGAACAAATTGGTTATATCGGAAGTTCAAGTGGTGGATTTGATGCCAGAACTTGTGCAGTTTTAACCAGTATCGATGAACAATCCTCTGACATCGCAGGTGGGGTTAATATAGCTTTAGAATCACGTGGTTTACCAAGTGAGCAAGATCTTAATCAAATCGGTGCAGGCGATCAAGGTATTATGTTCGGATTTGCTTGTGATGAAACACCTGAATTAATGCCATTACCAATCAGTCTTGCACATAGACTTGCTTTAAAATTAGCTCAAATAAGAAAAGATAATACATTATCCTATTTGAGACCTGATGGTAAAACACAGGTTACAGTTGAGTACACAGATGGTGTTCCTACCAGAATTGATACTGTTGTAATTTCTACTCAGCATGATCCTGTTATTAATGGAGAAACTGATAACGCTAAAGTTCAACAGATAATTGCACAGGATCTTGTTAAACACGTTGTAGAGCCTGTTTTCCAAAACGATAGAATTAAACCTGATGAAACAACAAAGTATTTAATCAACCCATCAGGCAGATTTGTAGTTGGCGGCCCACAGGGTGATGCTGGTTTGACCGGACGTAAAATCATCGTAGATACATATGGCGGATATTCACGTCATGGTGGCGGTGCATTTAGCGGAAAAGACCCAACAAAAGTTGACCGTAGTGCGGCTTATGCAGCAAGATACGTTGCTAAAAACGTTGTAGCAGCTGGATTAGCTAAAAAATGTGAAGTGCAGTTAGGTTATGCAATCGGTGTTGCTAAACCAGTATCAATTATGATTGATACATTTGGTACAGGTGTTATCAGTGATGATGAAATCAGTGAACTTATTGATAAAAACTTTGATTTAAGACCGGCTGCAATTATTAATAATTTTGATTTAAGAAATTTGCCAGCTAAAAATGGCGGTTCGTTCTACAGATTACTTGCATCATATGGTCACCTCGGAAGAGTAGATATGGATATTCCTTGGGAACACACTGATAAAGCTGAAACACTGAGGCAGCAGGTAAATTTTAACCAGCCTGAAATGGCTAACAGATAATTATAGTCATTAGAAAAGATCCCCTAACAGGGGATCTTTTCTTTTTAAAATCGGGTTGTATTTAACTTGGTTCAAAGTTAAAATTAAATAACTGGATTTTAATTGAAAAGAGAATGAATTATGCAAGAAATCGGGATAACAAGAATTGAAGAGCTAAATTCTAATAATGTAGAGCAAATTCAGGCTTTATATGAGGAATTTCAAGTAAAATCAACCACAGATTACAAGTTTGATATTGCTCCTCTTGAATATCAGGATTTTAAAAATGTAGTTAATGAAAATATCCTAAAAGGCTTTATATTATTTGAAGATTCGATACCTAAAGGCTTTCTTCTTTATGTAATAGAAGCCCATAAGGCTATAGAGCTAAATATAATATTTGTTCCTGATTATGATAATGCCAAGAGATCTGCTCTGCTACAAGCTTTAATTGACCTTTATAAAGATAAAACTGACTGGAATGTAATTAGCTATCCAATGCTTGGAATTCAGGATTCATTCGTCCGAGATATAGTGTTGCAAGGTTTTAAGCTGTTAGGGCAGTCAATAGTAAAATTTAAGTTTGATAATCTGGTTTCTTTTCAGATTCTTCAGAATCTAATACTGTCCGAATTACCTGAAGAATATCAAATTACTGTATGGAGAGATGAATACTTTGATCAGGCATCAGAAGCTGTTCACGATACATTTAGAACCGCTACAGACACAAACTTTGATCCAAGATTCTTAACCTTAGAGGGTTGTAAAGATGTAGTTGAGAAGATAATCACAAATGTTTTTGGGGCTTTTCAGCGAAACTGCACCACTGTAATTTTGCATAAAGATGAAGTAATTGGTGTATGTTTTGTTAATGTCACAGATATACATACAGCAAATATTCCACTTATTGGGGTCAAAAAAGCTTATAAAAATAAAGGATTTGGGAAATATCTTCTTAAATGTTGCCTCATCCAGATTATAGGCAATGTGCAGGAAAAAAGAATTTTTGCCTCTGAAGCAAATGCAGCAGTAGAAACAGACAACTTCCCAGCGATAAGAATGTATAGAAAAATTGGATTTAAAGAGGACTATACCTATCCTCATGCATACCTGAAAAACCCCATATTTTCAGAGTAATAAATAATTTTTGATAGTAAAGTGCATAGCAAAAGTATTTAATTTGTAGGATGGGCATACTTGTCCATCATTGTAGTTACTTGATTTCAAAATAATTTTGATCAAATAACAAAATAAATCTGACTAAATCCTTGAAAAATGATTGTCAAATATAAGATAATTTAAAAGAGCACCATTATTTAGTTAGGAATTGATATAAAGCTGATCAATAATGAATAAAAGCAGAATTATAACAATAATTATATTCGCACTTTTTACTTTCTTACTGCTAAAATCCTGTATCCATGCCGATATTCCGGGGCAAGAAACAGAACAGAAAAAAAGTAATGCACTTAGTGCTATTGAAGTTGAATATCCGGGTCCGTTTGAAACCATTGAAAAGAACGGAGTTGAATATAAACAGGCAAGGGGAGAAGTTGGAATCCATGGAGGAACTTTAAGTACCTCTACTATTGGGGAAGGGCCTAAAACATTCAATCCTTGGAATGCAAAGGATGCTACTTCTTCCACAATAGGTGAATTAATGTTTGATGGGCTTGTTACAACCGATGCTTATACAGGAGAAGTCATTCCTCATCTTGCAAAATCTATAACCGTTGATAAAACAGGAACTGTATACACAGTCAAATTAAGAAGAGGCTTAAAATGGTCTGATGGTAGGCCAATTACCTCTGAAGATGTTGTGTTTACATGGAATGATATAGTTGCAGCAGGGTTAGGTAATACCAGCATGAGAGATAACTCATTAATTGATGGTAAAATGCCTAATGTTGAAGCTATTGACAAGCTAACCATAAGATTCACAACTCCAAAACCTTTCGCTCCGTTCTTAAGGCAATTAGGATTGAGCATAGCACCAAAACACATTCTCGAACCTGTTACTAGAAAAGGAAAAGCTGCTTTTGATTCATTTTGGGGAGTTACTACTTCACCGGAAAAATTTATAACAAGCGGTATGTTTAAGCTGACAAAATATGTTCCAGCTCAAAGAGTTGTCTTCAAAAGAAATCCTGATTATTTTGTAGTTGATAAAGCAGGCCAACAGCTTCCTTATTTGACCAATTACGTTATTTATATAGTTGGTGACTTAAATAACGAAGTTCTGAAATTTGAAGCTGGAGAAATAGACTTTCTTTCCGTAAGAGGGGGAAACGTAGCCAGATTTAAAGAGCTGGAAAAGAATTCTAACTACAAGATGTATAATCTTGGGCCGGATACAAGCACTACATTTATTGCATTTAACTTAAACAAAAGAAAAAATGAAAATGGACACTATTATATAAATCCAAAAAAACAAAGATGGTTCAATGATCCAAATTTCAGAGCCGCTATAGATTATACAATTGATAGAGAAAATGTAATTGCAAATATTTTAAGCGGAGTTGGATCGCCATTATTTACAGCAGAAAGCTTGTCATCAATCTTCCTGAATGAAAAACTCAAAAAAGGCCACACCAGAGATTTAGATATAGCCAGAGAATATCTAAAAAAATCTGGCTTCAAATGGGATAAAAGTGGTAAATTACTGGATAAATGGGGAAATAGAGTAGAGTTTAGCCTGTTTACCAACGCAGGCAACACTGAAAGAGAAGCCACAGGTGTAATGATAAAACAGGATTTATCTGAGCTTGGTATTCAGGTAAACTTTAAACCCATAGAATTCAATGTACTCGTAGGAAAATTAAATGACTCTCTGGACTGGGATTTAATATTAATTGCCCTGACAGGCAGCCCTCTGGAACCTCATGGAGGAAGAAATGTTTGGGACAGTTCAGGTGCCCTGCACTTATTCAACCAGAGAAAAGGAAATGAAACCCCTGCACAATTTGATTTAAGAGATTGGGAAAGAGAGCTTGATCAAGTTTTTGAAGAAGGCGCAAGCACAATTGATTTAGAAAAAAGAAAAGAAGTTTATAATAAATATCAGGAAATAGTTTACAAGGAACGTCCATTAATATACCTTTATTCAGGACTA
>DNSU01000160.1:4571-7711 GCA_003499585.1 Cyanobacteria bacterium UBA9579
TATACCTTTATTCAGGACTAAGAATTTATGCAGTAAATAATAAATTCGGCAACCTTAAACCAACCCCATTAGGAGGTGTCTTGCATAACTTAGAGGAAATCTACATTAAGGAATAATTATGTCAATACCTTTATATATACTGAAAAGAATACTACAGGTCATCCCATTATTGTTTCTGGTCTCAATAATGAGTTTTCTCATTATTAAATTAAGTCCTGTCGATCCTTTAGCAGAATTAAGAATGAATCCGGCTATATCACCGCAAACACTTCAGGCCGAAAAGGATAGACTAGGCTTAGATTTGCCTATACATCAACAATATTTAAAATGGTTAAATGGAGTATCTCATGGAGATTTGGGAATATCAACATCCGGCGCAAAAGTTGCCGACAGATTGATGGAAAGAATCCCTAATACGCTCCTATTAACATTCTCAGTAATAATAATCACCTGGCTTGTAGCAGTACCTCTTGGTATTTTTGCAGCATTGAACTGGAAAACTCCGATGGATAGGTTTTTGACTCTAATATCATCATTAGGAATGGCAGTTCCAACATTCTTTATGGCATTGCTAATGCTGATATTTGCAGTAAAAACAGGATGGTTTCCTGTAGGGGGACTAACAAGCGTAGGATTTGAAAAGCTCAACCTGATACAAAAAATATTAGATGTTGCACATCACTTATTCTTACCCGTATTAGTATTATCAACAGCCAGCCTTGCAGGACTACAAAGACAAATGAGAGGTAATTTGCTTGATATACTTGAAGCAGATTATATAAAAATGGCAAGGGCAAAAGGATTACCTGAACATAAGGTCATTTATAAGCATGCCGTACGAAATGCTATCAACCCTATGGTAACATTACTGGGATTTGAATTCGCAGCATTGCTAAGCGGTGCGGCATTAACAGAATATGTATTTCAATACCCCGGTCTTGGCAGGTTAATCCTTGAAGCAGTAATCAAGTTAGACATAAATATGGTAATGGCATCCCTTATGATGGGGGCAATAATGCTTATAGTGGGTAATTTGCTTGCTGATATATTGTTAAAGTTAGTAGACCCAAGAATTACATTGAGTTAAGTTATGCAGGAATTAAATCAAAACGTCCAAAAAACTATAATAAAAAAGCTGATTAAAGACAAATTTGCTTTAGGTGGGCTGATTATTCTTACATGCCTTTATTTATCAATAACATTTGCAAGCTTTTTTGCTCCATATCAAAAAGATTTCAGTGATAGACATTTATCATATGCACCGCCGTCAAAAATATTTATGATTGACTCGCAAGGACATCTTTCGTGGCCGTATGTATATAATTATCAAAGAGAGTTCAATCCTGATACTTTCAGTATGGACTTTAAATTTGACAGATCACAAAAATATTACTTAGAATTCTTCTCTACAGGTCAGGAATACAAATTTTTAGGTTTAATTCCAACAAACATACATTTAGTAACAGTAGATGATCCTGGAAGGCTCTTCCTGCTAGGTGCTGATATAAACGGACGTGATAATTTCTCAAGATTATTATATGGCGGACAGATTTCATTGACTATTGGCTTTTTGGCACTGCTTATTTCATTTCCAATTGGGTTGATATATGGTGGAATTGCTGGTTATTTTGGTGGTAAAATAGATAATGCAATGATGCGTATTGCAGAAGCGATAATGAGCATTCCTACTTTTTATTTATTAATAAGTCTTGCTGCAATATTACCTGCTAATATGACGAGTGGACAACGATTTACACTAATTACAGTAATACTTGCATTCATCGGTTGGGCAGGTTTTAGCAGGGTTATTCGTGGAATGGTACTTGCAATAAAGAGTCAGGAATTTGTTGAAGCTGCTCAGGCTATTGGAGCAAGCCCTTTAAGAATAATTGCAAAACATGTTTTACCACAAACAGCAAGTTATGTTATAGTAGCAATGACACTCAGTGTTCCGGGCTTTATTCTTGCAGAGTCGGGGCTCAGTTTCCTCGGGTTGGGAATACAACAACCTGATGCAAGCTGGGGAAATATGTTAAAAGAAGCACAGGAATATATCAATGTTATCAATCGTCCCTGGCTTTTAATCCCCGGTTTCCTGATATTTGTGGCAGTACTTGCCTTTAACCTGGTAGGTGATGCAGTAAGAGACGTCCTGGATCCAAGAAGTCGAATTAGATAAAAATATTAGAAAGAGATGAACTACAAATGCTGTCACTTGATATATTGGGTGGTACTCCACTTTTAGATAACATAAATTATGACTTAGTAATCAGAGTTCTTGTTTCAACCATACTTGGATTTGCTATTGGCATAGAAAGAGAATTAACCAATAAATCAGCAGGTTTAAGAACCCATATTTTGGTCTGTTTAGGTTCAACGGTATTTACAATATTATCTATATATGGATTTGCTAATATCACTACACCGGAAGGAGCAAGAATAGTACAAGATCCTGCTCGTATTGCAGCACAAATTCTCACAGGGATAGGTTTTATTGGTGGGGGTGCTGTTTTACATCATGGAGTTTCTGTTTATGGTCTTACTACTGCTGCTACATTGTGGCTTACTGCAAGTGTCGGTATGGCTGCTGGTACAGGTTCATATCAGGTTGCTATTTTAGCTACAATATTAACTTTAATTATACTTATAGTAATTAGAAAGTTAGAAAGAGGCATTATATCAAGACATATTAGAAAAGGGGTAAGGATTAAAACAACAATAATAAGCGCTGCTGAATACGTGTCTGATATACAGGATTGGTTCTTTAAGAACTTTGATAAGATTGTTGAAACTCAGGTTAGTAAATCAACAAGAGAAGATGATTTTATGAAAATTATCTTTATTCTTGATGTATATGATAGTGATCCAATTAGTAAAGCTTATAAGAAAATCAAAGTATTAAAAAATATAGAATCATTAACTCTCCAACATGTGGCTCAGGAAGATTAAGCTTTATTTTAAGCAAGATCAAACAGCAATATTTCACTTTTTTCCTGAAAGTATAGCTCTATTTTATCTTGATTAACTATTGATGCGCCATCCCCTTCTTTTAAAGGAATACTATTAATAAATAAACTTCCACTAATTACTTGTATCCAGATATAACGATTTGAATCAGTGTTAAATAGCAATTCTTTTCC
>DNSU01000160.1:7808-16645 GCA_003499585.1 Cyanobacteria bacterium UBA9579
CAGTTATAACAGTACTGGCATACACATTAACATCCTGATGAATCTTAATAGAGTTCTTACGACCGTCATTAGAAGCAATTAAGCATAATTGATCACTTTTAGAATTATAAGTAAATTCTTTCTGTTCATAATCAGGCCGTAAATCCTTTTCATCAGGAATAATCCATATTTGTAAAAGATGAAGTTCCTGTGATTGAGAAGGATTATATTCACTATGTATAATCCCTTTTCCTGCAGTCATTCTTTGAACTTCATCAGCATGAATGATACAGCTATTTCCTTTATTGTCTTCGTGTAACAGTTCACCGTTTATTACATAAGTAAGTATCTCCATATTTTTATGCTGATGTGATGGAAAACCATGCCCTGGTTGTACCCTATCTTCGTTAATAACGCGAAGACTTCTATATCCCATATAGTTTGCGTTTTGATATTCCTCAAAAGAAAATGTACGATATGAGTTCATCCACCCACGATCGGTATATCCACGTTCACTGCTTTTACGTACAGTAATCATTAATAATCTTCTCCATTCCAATAAGCTTTAAAAATTGTCATTTTCTAAATGTTAATAGAAATTTATGTGATATTAATTATATGTTTTAAATTAAATAACATCCTCCAAATAGGCAAATAGGTGTTATTTCAAAAATTAGCAGCCCTCAATTAGACAGTTATTTAATCAGCTTGATTATTTTTTACGTACTTTTTATAGTAATAACGCATATAAGGTAAAGCCAAGAAGTTGTTAAGTACATGTACAATTATTGGAACCAATAAATTTCCTGTTATCATAAATAACCAGCCAAAATAAAATCCGATCAATATAGCATAAAGGCCATAAGACAATGTTTTAGCATTGCCAATGTGAAATAATCCGAAAACCACACTGGCAATAATAATACCAAATTGTTGTTGAAGAATGCCTCTAAAGAAGAATTCCTCTACAAACCCAGAAATAAGTGCGATCAGCAATGCTGCAGGAAGACTAACATCAGCTGCTAAATAAGCTATATCATTATATGCATCTTTTAAACTTTTAAAAAATGGAATAAATTTCGAGAATTCATTTATCGCGATATAATTTACAACTAACATAAAAACTGCTGCAATAACTGACCAAAAAATATGGACATAATTAAAATAAATAAGGTTAAAAGGATTTATTTTAATAAGATAACCCCACAAAATTGCAATAAGAAGTAATGCCCCCTCAATAGTGAAAATAAGTAGAATTAATTCTTTTTGTTTTATTTCATTCATTTTAAAATTCACCTAAAATTTTTATTTATTTTGCAGGTTAAATTATGAACAACACCATATTATAAAAGTCTTATTTATTGTAGAGTTATAACATCTTAAAAACAATAGTGGTTTTAAGATGTATAAGCGTAAACCTAAGTAAGGTGATAAAATCCCCCAGAATTATTTATAAAAAAGATTATGGATACAGAAAAAAGAACACTAAAAGTCCTCGAGTGGGCAACAATATTAGAAAGTTTAGCAAGGCATGCCACTTCTGAAATTGGAAAAGCACGCTGTTTAAGCACGCCTGTTTATTCCAATATTGATACAATTAAAACCGAATTACAGAATACGACTGAGGCTAAATTTCTTCTTGATCTCGCAATATCTCCACCTCTTGGTGGCATAAGGAATATTACTGAATTGATTAACTGTGCAAAAATTGGTCAAACACTAAGAAATCAGGATTTAATTGATATTGCAAGTACAATTGGAGCATCAAGGAGACTAAAATCATTTTTCTCAAAGTATCAGGAAGAAACACCAAACCTGTTTCTTGTATCTCAGAATTTGTTTGAGAATAAAATTCTTGAAGAAGATATTATAAACACATTTGATGACTCCTGCGAGGTAGTTGATAATGCAAGTCCTGAGCTAAAAAGATTAAGAAGCAGCTATAAAGACCAGACATATAACTTAAAAAATAAATTAAACAGCATAATAAATTCAGCTGAGTATTCAAAATTTTTGCAAGAGCCTGTTTACACCTTACGAGGCGATAGATACGTAATACCGGTAAAGATAGAATATAAGTCCAATGTACAGGGAATAGTACACGACAGCTCCTCAAGCGGTGCTACTTTATTTATTGAACCAAAATCAATTGTAGAATTAAACAACAACCTCAGAGAAATTGAACTTAAAATTGATCATGAAATCAAAAGAATTCTTGCTGAGCTTTCTAACCGAGTGGGAGCTCAGGCACAAGAGATTGAATACACACTGGATAGTCTTGCAGAACTTGATTTTATTTTTGCAAAAGCTAAATACAGCATACTATTAAAAGCCACAGAACCTGCTATAAATACTGAAAGATATATTTCTTTAACCAGAGTAAAACATCCAATCCTGATTACCAGCATTGAAAATGTAATATCAAATAATGTAGAAATCGGCAAAGATTGGAGTTCCTTAATAATAACCGGATCAAATACAGGTGGTAAAACTGTTATTTTAAAAACAACCGGATTATGTGTTTTAATGGCAAAAGCAGGACTGCATATTCCTGCTCAGGAAGCCGATATTTATCCTTTCAAAAATATTTTTGCCGATATAGGTGATGAACAGAGTGTAATCCAGAATTTATCTACATTCTCTGGGCATATGACAAATATTATCAGTATATTAAATCAATTAGACAACGAATCGCTGGTTCTCCTCGATGAAATAGGAGCAGGAACTGACCCATCAGAAGGCTCAGCATTAGCTCAGGCAATACTTGAAGCCCTGCATAAAAAAGGCGCAAGAACTATAGTAACAACTCACTATGGGGAATTAAAAGCGCTTGCTTATACACAAGAAGGCTTCTATAATGCCAGTGTTGAGTTTGATATAGATAGTCTTGCCCCTACATATAAACTGATTATGGGGTTACCGGGCAAGAGTAATGCTATTACAATAGCAAAGAATCTTGGTTTAAGTGCTGAAATTTCTGATAATGCTCAGAATATATATATAACTCAAAAAGATCCTACAGGGGAAATAATGGAAGGCTTGCAAAATACCCAGCAAGAACTCTCCAGAAATGCTCAGAAAATAGAATCTACAAAAGAAGAACTTGAAAGATTAGAAACAGAATACAACCAGAAGCTTGAAAAAATTAATTCCGAGAAAAAATATGCATTAAATGTCTATAAGAAAAAATTTGATACGGAAATCACTAAAGCACGAGCCGAAATAAAAGAGATTTTAGAAGAAACAAGAAGAACAAAGAGTGAAAAAGTAGCCAGACGTGCATCAAACAGACTTTCTGAAATTGAATCAATTCAAAGAAATATTTCTGCTCAGGATCAAGAAGATTTAGAACCTCAATATGAACCAATAAATTGGGATGATATTAAGGTAGGAAGTCCTGTATTTATTAAAGGACTAAATCAGGAAGCGATTCTTTTAAGCATGCCGGATAAAAATAAAAATGTACAAGTACAAGTAGGCCTATTAAAAACAACAGTAAAAATTCAAAAGTTAGTAAAATCAAGCAGTATAAAGCCAAAAGAAGATCCTATACCTAAAAATAGAGCTAACAAATTTAAATTATCCCGTACTAATATTAATAATACTATTGATTTACGAGGTAAAAGAGTTGAGGATGGATTAACAGAAGTTGACCATTATCTCGATCAGGCAAGTTTAGCTAATCTTACTCCTGTCTATATAATCCATGGTCATGGTACTGGTGCATTAAGAGAAGCAATAAGAGATTATTTAAAAACATCGCCCTATGTTGCTAAATTTCGCCCCGGAGAAACTGGTGAAGGCGGAGATGGCGTAAGTGTAATTGACTTAGTATAATTATACCAAGTCATGAATTAACTATTATGATCTAGAAAAATAACGTGTAAAAGAGATAAGAGCCTGTTATACAGGCTCTTATCTCTTTATATCTAGTTAGAATGAAAACACACTTTTGAATGTTTGAGCTATAGTGCTAAGTCCACCTGTTGCAAAGTGAGCAAATGTACTGGCAAAGAATCCTGATTTTGGTTGTTGAGGTGGCTGCTGTTGTACTGGTTGTGGAGCATAGTTATTATGATTTTGATGATTCCAGTTATAGTGATTATGTGAGCGATTCCAATTGTGTCTATGGTTATAACCAGGATGTCTGCGTTTACCTAAGTAGTTAGTGTAATCTCCAGCAGTTGAGTGTTGATCGTACCTGTCTCTTCCACTACCGCCTTTTAGTCTGTCATAACCACGTCCACCATACAAAGAATCTCTACCTCTATCACCTTTTAGAGTATCATTTCCATTACCACCATAAAGAGTATCATTGCCTTTACCGCCTCTTATGTAGTCATTTCCATTTTCGCCAAAGAGTTTGTCAGATCCTTTACCACCGTATAGCTGATCGTTGCCGTTTCCACCATACGCGATATCATTTCCTTTTCCTGCGGATATAACGTCATCACCGCCAAATCCGAAGATAATATCGTCTCTTTTAGTTCCATTAATTCTGTCATTTGCTTCTGTTCCACAAATAACATTTTTTCCCTGAAATTCGAAATTACTACCGTAAAATCTTTCTTTATTCTTGTTTACATAATCATAAAGCATTTGTTCATTCTGAACACGTCTTGGAATATAAGTCATACCTTCACTCCTCCATTATTTAGATAACCCAATTCACTAAAACTCAGATTAATCGTTATTATATTTATTGATGTGATAAAACTGCAAAATTATTCCGTCCTACTAAATTCCTCTATACTTTCCTACTACTTGCTATAATATCTTTCCCACTTATATAAAAACAATCATTAAGCAAAAATTGCTTTTTATGTTTTAACCTAAATTTGAGCATGTCTATAAACCCATTATCAATAAGGGTTTTGGCTTTTTTTAATATTTGTTTACAATAGCGAAAAACTATTTTATTTATGGAGATTATTAATGAGTTAGTACATAAGAGAAATGAAAATAATGATTACAGAGTTTACTGTTAACTTAATAAGAAGTTACTTAGTATCTAATCAACAATAAAAATAGTTTCAGTAAGACTATAAGAGTGTCTTACTGAAACTATTTAGTAATTAATATAAAGTCTGGTTGATAAGTTATATTTTTACTAACATTATTTTAAATTTTGATTTTGCGGTTAAAGCATGAGGTTCAGTTGCTGGCATAAGAATCATTTCACCTTCCTTAAGGTCAAACTTTTCACCTGATATAATTATCTCAACTTCGCCTTCAAGTACCTGTACAAATGCATCGACAGGAGCAGTATGGGAGCTAATTACTTGTCCTTGATCAAATGCAAACAGCGTAACCGATTTTTCTTCCTTGGTTATAAGTGTTTTGCTAACAATGGCATTATCCTGATAATCCAGAGTCTCTTTTAAGTTTATTATTTTCTTGTTAAAGCTGTTTCCCATACATTTCTCCTAAATTTAACCTGTGTTCAAGTGTGTAATTATAAACTTTTTGTTCATATTCAGTCAAGATTTCAAATTCTTCAATAACAACTGCCGTACCCATCATGCCAATTAAGAACATATAATTTGAACCGCCTAACTCTGCATAGTTAATATCGCACTTAACAACGGCATTTGCCCCATTTTTAAGTGCTTCTTTCCTTAATGACAAAAGGTTTGCCTTTTCTCCAAGTTTCATCTTATATTCAAAGTCATTAGTTAGATTATTCCAGATGTCCTTATCATTGCCAAATTCTCTTACAGTTTCAACTTTAACTATAGATTGAGAATTAATAATACCGCAATACTTGACTATTGTGTGATTTAACAGACTTTCAACGGACAAAACTGGTATATTTTCAATATATGATTCAAATCTCTTTTTTAAAACTTTTAACTTAGCTGTGGCTTTATTCTTTTGACTTTGGATACACTTGTCACAAAATACTTTTGAGCTGTTTAGTTCTAATAGCACCTGATCAAATTCACTCAACTTCTTTACATTGGAGAAAAGAATACCTTTATTTAAGTTAATCTTACATTCCTCACAGAAAATCTGTTCCATTACATTTTGCGTGTCAGTGCAATATGGACATGGTTTATCAGGATATAGAAGAGGACTATTGCAATTTGGACAATACTCATAATCCCCATTAAGGTCTATCAGTCCACTACCGCATTTTATACAATATCTGGAATTCGGTGAGTTCTTTATTCCACAAGCTTTGCACTGCATAAATCAATTCCTGTTAGAATCAACCATGTATAGAATATCAATTATCCATAAAGATAAAGATAGCCACATGTTTAAACTAGTATTCTGACACATTAATTTTGCAAGGGAGATTTGTTCTCGCAGGAGCCTATATGCGAAGCATATCAAGCGACGAAGAGAATAAATCTCCCTTGATCATTATAATTAACTTGTCAGAGTGCTAATGCAGTGTAAAAAAATACATAGGATTTTAATGCGAATCGAGTTATCTTCTCTTAATCTCTATTACTTAATTCCAGATTCAGCAAAAATTCTTTTATTTTTACTCCACCGGAAAACCCGCCTATACTACCATCAGAATTAATTACCCTGTGACAGGGAAATATAATAGGCAATGGGTTTTTAGAATTAGCAGTTCCAACAGCACGAAAAGCTTTAGGATTATTAATTTTTTCCGCTAATTGTTTATAGCTTATAACTTGTCCATAGTGAATTTTACCTAATTCAGCCCATACTCTTTTTTGAAACTCAGTTCCTGTTAAAAACTCCGCTTCTACACTGAAAGCCTTTAAATCCCCTGACAAATACTCTTTAAGCTGGTTTACTACTTCTTTATTGGAATAAATATCTTTTTTCAGAGAAAAACCGATTTTATTAACAAAATTATGAAGATCATTTTCATTTAAATCAATATAGACCAGCTTGTCTTCACTGGAAGCTACTCTAATGGTTTTAAAAGGTTTAAATTTAAATTCAGTATAATAAATTGTTTTCATATTACATTGGAGGAAACATTTTTCTTAATTCAGGAGGCAATTTATGTTTCATTTTACCGGGATTACCTCTCATTGATTTAGTCATATCCGTCATTTTCTTCATCATTTTGCGCATATTTTCAAATTCTTTTAAGAATTTGTTGATCTCTTCTATAGGCAGCCCACAGCCTTTGGCGATTCTTCTTTTTCTGTTCGGATTTATAATATCAGGATTTCGCCTTTCTTCAGGAGTCATACTATTTATGCTTGCTTCAATTCTTTTTAACTGCTTTTCTCCAACGTGCGCTATTTGCTCGCGGTCATTTTTTGACATGCCGGGAATTGGCAGCATTCCTAAAATTTGATCCAAAGAACCAAGCATTTTCATCTGTTTTTGAACTTTCATAAAATCTTCAAGTGAAAATTCTTTATTTCTCATCTTCCTTTCGAGTTCTTTGGCGGATTCAACGTCAAAGTTTTCCTGAGCTTTTTCAATTAAACTAAGAACATCCCCCATTCCAAGAATTCTTTGTGCCATTCTATCAGGATGAAAAGGCTCCAGTGCATCAAGTTTCTCTCCCATACCCGCAAATTTAACAGGTTTTCCTGTAGCGTGAGTTACACTAAGTGCAGCACCGCCTCTTGCATCGCCATCAAGCTTGGTCAGGATTATGCCTGAAATCCCTAATTGCTCGTTAAATGTCTCAGCAACACCAACCGCCGCTTGACCAGTCATTGAGTCAATTACTAAGAGTTTTTCTGCAGGAGTAAATAACCTGTCAAGAATAACAAGCTCAGCCATCAGCTCGGTATCAACCTGCAATCTGCCGGCTGTATCAACTATAACAGTATTATGACCATTTTCTTTTGCATAATCTATTCCTGATGAAACAATAGAACGAACATCAGTACTATCTGCTAAAGTAAATACAGGAACGTTAATTTGTTTTCCTAAGGATTGCAATTGTTGTATAGCCGCAGGTCTGTACACGTCAGCTGCAATCAGTAGAGGATTTCTGCCATCTTTTCTGATTTTTACTGCCAACTTTGCGGCTGACGTTGTTTTGCCTGAACCCTGCAAGCCGAACAGCATTATAATATTAGGCTTACCTTCAGTAGAAATAGGCTTATACTCACCACCTAATAATTTAACAAGCTCATCATATACAACTTTAACAAGTTGTTGACCTGGAGTCAGACTTTTTAAAACTTCTTCTCCATAAGCTCTATCTTTTATATTTGAAATAAACGCTTTTACAACTTTTAAACTGACATCAGCCTCTAATAAAGCTCTTCTGACTTCTCTTAAAGCTTCAGTTATATTATCTTCTGTAAGTGTTCCTTGCCTTGAGGCATTTTTTATTGTTTCCTGTAGACGGTCTGATAATGCTTCAAACATAATATATACTCCGGTATCTCTTTTATTTTAGTAGTGCTGTTATTTTTCAAATAATGCGTTAACAAAATCATCAGGATTAAAATCCTTTAAGTCTTCCAATTTTTCGCCAACTCCGATCAGCTTAACAGGCAGGCCAAACTCTTTTGAAACGGCTATGACAACTCCACCTTTTGCGGTTCCGTCTAATTTAGTAAGAGCAACCGAAGTAAGCTGAACAGCTTCATTAAATACTTCTGCTTGCTTTAGTCCATTTTGTCCTGTAGTTGCATCAAGGACTAACAATGATTCTGATAAACATTCTGGAGCTTCTCTATCTATAACTCGTTTAACCTTGCTTAGTTCTTCCATTAAATTAAACTTGTTCTGCAATCTTCCCGCTGTATCAATCAATAAAATGTCTGCTTTTTGCTCTTTAGAATAAATTATTGCATCGTATACTACTGAAGCAGGATCAGCACCATCTCGCCTGATTATTTCAGCACCTGCTCTGTTAGTCCATATTTCAAGCTGATCTTCAGCAGCGGCTCTATATG
>DNSU01000160.1:16707-19711 GCA_003499585.1 Cyanobacteria bacterium UBA9579
CTTCAGCAGCGGCTCTATATGTGTCACCAGCTGCGACAATAACTTTTTTACCCTGCATTTTAAATCTATATGCCAATTTTCCGATTAAAGTTGTTTTTCCTACACCGTTAACTCCGGTTACAAGAAATATATTTAACTGATTATCCTTAACATTTAATGAGTTTGACTTAGTAGAACCAAGCACCTGGTTAAACTCATTTTTCAGGAATTCACCAATTCGCTCAGGTCTGATTCTACTTTTATTATCCCTTAATTTTTCAATTATATCCACACTTGTATCGACACCTAAATCAGCTTTTATAAGTGCTTCTTCCATTTCATCCAGCAAATCATCATCAATTTCCTGTTTACCCTGTGTTAAAACCAGAACATTATCAACCAGGGATTCGCTGGTTCTTGAAATGGCCTGTTTTAGATTAGAAAAAGAAATGCCAAACAGATTCTTCTTCACATTATTATTTTCTATTGGATCAGACTGAGGTTGAATACCTTCTTCATTAGTCTGTTCTTCGACTTCTGAATTATTGATATTCTGTTTATTTTCTCCCTGATCTTTAAACTTTTTAAATATATCAAACACTATAGATTATCCCTAATTATTAGTCTTTTTGGCCATATAATTTATTTTCTTCGACTACCTGCCTCAAAATACCGTTTATAAAGCTTGAACTTTCTTCCGTACTATATTTTTTAGCTAATTCAACCGCTTCATCTATAGAGACACTTAGAGGTATATCAGTAAAATATAACAATTCAACTATAGCAATTCTTAGAATATCTCTGTCTATCCTTATTAGTCTGTCGATATTCCAGCCTTTTGCACATTTACTGATTTGCTCATCAACTTCTTTTTTATTTTCAATAAATGTTTTTATTAATCTGACAGTATATTCCTTAACTTCTTCCTGGTTAGCAAGAGATAATAATTCTACAACTTCTCCTGCTGACAAAGTTTTGTCTATAGCGTCAATTACTGTATCAATTCTTCCTGTCATATCAGAAGTTAAAGGTAAAGGTACCGGAATTACTGAAGCTTCGATCGGGCGTTTTATATTATCAGGATGCTCAATCTCATAATTTTCAATAAATTCTCTTATTTTCAAAAGTTCACTTAGACTCTTATTTAAATCATTTTCTGCATTATTAACAAGTGCTCTTACGGATAAAACAACTATTTCTTCTAATTCTTTATCTTTTAAAGCTTCTATATCCTTGCTTAACTGAGAAAATGCCAAAAGGGCCAATTCTCTAGCAGCTCTTCTAGCTTTCACCTGATCCCACCTCTTTATACAAATACTACATAACTTTAGTTATTAAGACATAAATAATATATTTTTTAAAGTGCAATATTCAAACCAACATTACTATCCAGTTATATAAAATTTTACTTATGCTAATTACACTAATTTCTCCTGAAAAATAAATATACTAGCAAAAAGACAAGTGTCTACAATAAAATAATGACATATTTTATAAATTATATTTATACATTGATCAGGTTTTTTAAAAATAAAATTACACTAATAATACTAAAAATTATCTTGCTGTAGATGGTTAATCACCAAGCAGACTAATATAATTTTTACGTATAATAAGGAGTTTAAAATGAATAAAATCAAGGTTCTAATGGCAATAGATGAACCTAATTTAGCTACAATAATTGTGCATACAGCCTCTAATTTAATAGATAAGGATAACTCTGAAATCACACTGCTTAATGTAAACGAGACCAATGTGCCAGGGGAATATTACTTTATAAATTCTCCTCAGAAATTTATAGAACATGAAGCAGAAAAATCAGATTTTGCTTATTTGGAAAATTATCTTGAAACCGAAGGCTTTAATTATAAAGGCTTTCTATATCGAGAAGGCTCTGCTGCCGATAATATATTAGATGTTGCAGAAAAAGAAAGGTATGACCTGATTGTAGTTGGTTCCCATAATAAACATGCTACGCAAAGATTTTTTCTTGGAAGTGTAAGTTATAAAATTTCCAGATTGAGCAAGGTTTCTGTTCTGGTAATTAAGCCAACAGATAAATCAAATGTTGAAAAAAATGAGAATTATTCCGTATTATTCGCCACTGATAGTTCAGATTATTCAGAATATGCATCAAATAATTTGGGTAAGTTTATAGACAAAAAAAGAGCCATAGTCAATGTTCTAAACGTACTTCCACCAATTCAAGAAATTATACCGACTGATGCATATATTTATACTGATATAACCAGGATAATGGAAGAATCAGAGCTGGTATCCAAAGAAATAGTTAGGGAAACAGCTATTAATATTGCTAGACAAGGTGTTAATATAGATAAGAAATATCATGTTACTGGAAATACAGCATCAAGCATAATTAAAGAGGCAGAAAAAAATCTTGCAAAATTAATTATAATGGGCGCACATGGAAAAACTCATATACCAGACTGGCTTATGGGAAGTGTGAGCACAAAAGTTTATGAAAATTCCCCAATTTCAGTTCTAATAATTAAGAAATAAAGACAGATTCTTGTAACCAGCATTTGATATATCCTTGATTAAGGATTTTCAAGTATTAATTCACCGTTCCTCTTGTCTATTGTAAGTTTAAATTTTTGAATAAAATTTAATCCCAATAACCCTGCAACATCTTTGGTTGCACTAATATCAAGAATTATTACTTCTACGTTACTGGCAATTAATCCATCTATTTCGATACTTTTTAATATAACTTTTGGAGCATTGACTGCACCATTAGCAGTCATAATATTAACTCTTGGCGCATTACTGCTTAATACACCAAGTTCTCTGGCTAATGATGTAGATATTGATGTATAAGTCGCCCCGGTATCAAGTATAAAACTTGAAACTGCGTGATTGTTAATTTTTACATTTCTGACTATTAATGCTGAATTATGACCGTTTATATTCAGTACAACTTTTTTCTTTAAAGTTTTATTTTGTATTAAACGCAATCCATGTCTTGCTTTTTCAGCAGCTTCAGAGTAAGGATTAAGATCAATTA
>DNSU01000160.1:19768-21276 GCA_003499585.1 Cyanobacteria bacterium UBA9579
AGTAAGGATTAAGATCAATTATAGCCTGATATTCTTCCCGTGCTTCTCCAGCTTTGTTATTTTTTACCAGTGTTATTGCCAGATAATATCTAATAGAAGTATTATTTGGGTCAGTTAAAAGAGCTTTTCTAAAATAATGCTCAGCAATAATATATTCATGTCTGCTATATGCCCCAATCCCAGATTGAAATGCTGTACTAGAAGCATAACCAGGCATTGCTGTAAGTAGAATTATGCTAATAACTGCAAACTTTACCAAAATAATATTTAATGATTTTTTTTTCATTTTTCCTTACTAAAGATTATTGATTATATGAAGATAGTAATTAAAATTCTTAGTGAGTTAATTCAAACAAACCTTCTAAAAAAATATTTTAAATTATATACTTATTTATAAATATATAGAACACCAAGGAAGTGTGAAGTGAAACAATTTAAAAATACAATTAAACATTTGTCAATCTTTCTTGTTTTCCTGTTGGTATTAGGAATAACCCCTGGGGTAAAAGCATACCAATCATCAGATTCTCAAGATAATAGTGTGTTGGTCAGTTTTCCAGTTGGAACAATGTTTAAAGGGATTTTACAGTATAATGCATCAACAAAAAGTAATAATGTCGGTGACATAATAGAATTAATCCTGCCAGCAGACATTTTAGTAGGGGATGCTATTTGTATACCTAAAAATTCAAAGTTAATTGGCGATATTATAAGACTGGGAAGAGCCCAACAAGGTAAAAATGGGTTTATAGAAGTGGTGTTTAACAGACTACAATTCCCTGATGATCAAGAAATCAGCATACTTGCTCATGTATGGACTAAGGATGGCACAGGGATATTGGGAGGAGAACTTACTGAACGAATAGGCTATAAAAAGGTTTCGCATTCAATATGGGGGATTGGTAGTGTTGCTCAGTTAATACCGGATGGGCCTAGACAGATGGGGAAGGAAACTGAGATATTAACAGGGTCTGAGTGGATACTTGTCCTGGATAAAGAATTAAAATTAAATATCATTAAAGATTATTGATATATGCAGTTTAGTGGTATTATGGTATCATATATAAAAATTAAGTTAATAGATTACCTTTTTAACCTAGGTAGAAGGAGATTAAGATGAGAAGCAATACAAAAATAGTTGTAGCAAGTCTTTTAACAAGCGCAATCGCAATTAATTGTTTCACTCCAGTTTTAGCACAAGGATATCAAACTAATTACAACCAAAACTATAATCAAGGTTATAACCAACCAATTGTTGTGCCAAATTATCAACCTGCATACCAGCAGCCGGCATACCAACAACCAGCTTATCAGCAAAATTACAATCAATCATATAATCAATCAAATTATACACAACCTTTACAGGGTAGAATTGTTTTACCAAGAGGCGCAGAACTTAGTGCAGCAATAGCAAGTCCTATGAGCAGCCAATATGCTCGTACAGGTGATACTGTAACAGCTACTATATCCTCAGATGTCTCATCTGGTGGTGCGGTAATTTTACCGGC
>DNSU01000160.1:21358-21670 GCA_003499585.1 Cyanobacteria bacterium UBA9579
ACTCGCGTTGAAGGCAAAGTAATTGATGTTGAAAAAGCCGGTAGAATGGGAAAAAACGGCAGATTAAATATTCGTTTTAATACTGCTATTACACCAAACGGGAAAAGATATCCTATATCAGGAAAAATTGCAACAGAAGATGGCACAGGTATCGTATATGGTGGTACTGCAACAACTACACTGACAAGAGCTGCTAAAAATACAGCAATGGGAGCAGCTGGTGGTGCAATAGCAGGAGTAGCATTAGGCGGTATTACCGGTAAACCAGGTACAGGTGCATGGTCAGGTACTGCAATCGGTAGCGGTGCAGGT
>DNSU01000160.1:21766-22989 GCA_003499585.1 Cyanobacteria bacterium UBA9579
TTGCAACTAGAGGTATAGAAGCTGTGATACCTGGAAATACAAGAATAGACATAGTTCTCGATCAGGATTTAGAAGATACTGGAAGTTCATATCATTATTAATCTGTTTTTATCGTACTGATTAATTGATCCCATTTTCCAGATCATGCTAGACTATAGTTATTACGAGTAGCCTAGATATATTAAGTAATATAGACTTAAACAGGAAATATTAATGAATACTTTGGGGACGAGAGAAGAGAAAAAAACTGAAAAACAGGAAAATAACTATAGTAGCATACCTGCTGTAGTAAGAAATGATCCTAAAGAAATTTCTCTTGAAAAAGCTTTAGTTATTTCTGCTATTGCTCATCCTGCGATAACAGCATTATTATGGTTATTGTTTAAATTACTAGTAATTCTTCTGGCAATTTTAGGTATAACATTGCCTTTATTTGACCGTCCTCAACCTAAAGTAAAAGATATAGAATTTGTTTTGGTCACTAAACCAGAGCAAAAGCCAATAAATCCAAATACCAAATTTAGAGCAGACAGAAATTCAAGAGCTGGTGGAAAACATGATCCCAATAAGCCTATAGCTGAACCACAGCCAAGTGCGCCTAAAGCAACTGCACAGCGTGCAAGTGCGCCACAAGCACCATCAAAACAGGCTGTTCAAAAACCTGTAAGTAAACCCAGTCAGCAGCAGCAAATGGATACTCCGGTTCCACCGCGTCCTGCCCCACAACAAAGTAGACCAAAGCCAAATATAGCACGTCCAAATGTATTTTCTATACCAGTTCCGGCTGCTAAAGCACCTAAAGCAATGTCACCTTCCAGTGGTGGGCCGGTTACAAGTGGACCTATAAGTACATCTTCTCCATCATCGTCACCTGCTCCCGTGATGGGACGTAGTGGGACTGGCAGTTCAAGCCAGGGGAGATATAACAGTGGAAGTTCCTATGGTAGTGGAAGTGCAGGAAACCCAAGTCCGGGAAATCCTAATGGTAGCCCAGGAATAGATGCTATAAAAGAGCCGGATTTTGGCCCATATATGAGAGAATTGCAAAGAAGAATTAAACGTAACTGGAATCCTCCAAGAGGAAATGAGAGTAAGCGTGTTGTAGTCCTGTTCAAAGTCAGTAAGGATGGAAGACTATTATCACTAAGTGTAATGAATAAATCAGGTAACCAAGAAGCCGATCAGGCTGCAATTTCAGCAGTACAATTAACCGCACCGTTTAG
>DNSU01000160.1:23051-23307 GCA_003499585.1 Cyanobacteria bacterium UBA9579
AATTAACCGCACCGTTTAAACCTTTACCTCCTGAATATAAGGGTAAAGATATTGATATACAATTTACCTTCGATTACAACGTTTTTGGAGTAAGCGGCGGTAGGCGCTAAGTCAGGATATAATTTAGTAGTAAAATAAAGCGAGGTAGCATAATGGAATTATTAATTCATTCAATCAAAATGGACTGGCCAGTACTATTCCCGATATTAGTATGTTCAGTTTTAGTTGTAGCAGTGGCCATTAATAGATTTTCATT
>DNSU01000160.1:23380-24096 GCA_003499585.1 Cyanobacteria bacterium UBA9579
CAGATTTTCATTCTATAATGAGAGCAAAAGAGATGTAGTACAATTCATTCACAGATTACAAAAAGAACTTCAAAAAGATAATCTAGATGGAGCACAAAATCTTAGCGCTCAGTTAGGTGGAATTATCGGTGAAGTTGCTGAGGAAGGTGTACGCGTTCTTGCAGAGCATAAAAAAGACTTTTCAAGATCTTTTGACATCACAACAAACCTGGCAACAAGAAAACTAGAAAAGCACATCACAATTTTAGGAACAATTGGTGGTGTAGCTCCATTTTTAGGGTTGTTTGGAACAGTTGTCAGAATTTTATATACATTCCAGGATTTAGCGCATCAGGGTAACCAGAGTGCTGCAGTAGCCATGGGTATTGGTTCTGCACTTATCGCAACAGCATTTGGTTTAGGTGTTGCGATTGTAGCTGTTATTCTTTATAATTCATTCCAGTCTGTTGTTAGAAGATATGAGGATGATTTTCAGCTATTAAAACTATTATTCCTTAGTTTTGCAGATGGTGAAGAGCCAGCAGAAATAAAAGAAACCATTCGTCATATGGAACCAAATCCACAATATTAAGTGTTAAAGGCACCTATATTGAAATGATAGTATTACTTATAGGATAAGAATCAATGGGTATGTCTAAATCATCAGATAAAGAATTTAATGATATTAACATTACGCCGTTAACAGACATTTTCCTTGTGCTGTTAATTATAATGAT
>DNSU01000160.1:24157-29465 GCA_003499585.1 Cyanobacteria bacterium UBA9579
TGCTGTTAATTATAATGATGGTTGTTGCACCGATGTTTCAGTCAGTTGACAAAAACATTACCATGCCACAAATCAATAGCGGACTAAGTGTTGATAATGAAAAAGTAACTGTAGCTATTACAAAGAGTGCTGAATTCTTTATAGATGGAGTAGCCATTGATCCAGCTAATTTAGAAGCAGAATTAACCAAGCTGGTAGGCAAGTCAAAAGAAAAAAATGTTGTAGTAAAAGCAGATACATCCACAAAAAATAAAGAAATCATGAAAGTAATCAGAGCAGCTCAAGGCGCTGGTTATGAAAAGTTAACAGTTGCAGGTGAGCCGCTATCCAAAAAACAGCAAAATGATCTTAGAAGTAATGCTGTACAAGGTGAGCCATTAAATGAACCAATAATTGAATCAGAAGTAATTGACTAGAAATAATTAAATAGAGTAGGTATAAATAAACCATGGGAATGTCAACATCAAAAAATAGAAAAGAATTTAACGATATTAACATTACACCATTAACTGATATTTTTCTTGTGCTGTTAATTATAATGATGGTTATTGCACCATTATTAGATCAACAGGGATTAAATCTTATTGTTCCAAACAATCAGGAAGTTAAAGAAAAACCAAAAGAATCTAAACTTATTACAATTGATGTGGCTGAGGATGGTGCTTACACAATGGATGAAAAACCTGTTACAGCAGGTGAGTTAGTTTTTGCTATTCAGGATGCTGCAAAGGAAAAGAAAGATGGATTATTAGTTCAAGCAGCCAGTGATGCCACACATGGAGCGGTAGTTACAGTTATGGATGCTGCAAGAACTGCAGGGGTAACGAACATATCAGTAGCAGAGAAATAAAAACAATTTCATATAATAAAAAGGAGCTTAGTTAAGCTCCTTTTTAATTTCTGTATAACTATAATTTCCTGATGCAACTATCTCTTCAGCCTGATCTCTTAACTCAAACAGTTTATTTTCTAGAGCTAATCTATATTGCTCGACTTCATCATCATTAATATCTTTAGGAACATAAATAGGATCACCAAAAACAGTTACCCATTTGGTAAAAAACGGAATTTGATATTTATCCCATGAATTAGCAACTATTTTTCTTTTGCCGGCAGGAACCAAGGGTACTATAGGTTTCTGAGACATTTGAGCTATTTTTATAATCCCGCTTTTAACTTTATAAATAGGTCCTCTTGGTCCATCAACAGTATAAGCAACGTTTTTGCCGACTCTTAATGTTCTTAAAATAGTTCTAAGAGCTTCAGTGCCACCTCTTCCCATAGAACCTCTGATAGCAGAATAGCCTAATTTGGTGCTAACTCTGGTTATAATTTCTCCGTCATTACTCTTGCTAATTAAGAGATATGTGTCTTTTCTTGGGTTAACATTGGCCAATCCAAGTTGAGCGCCATGCCATACAGCATATATTACAGGTGATAGCTGAGGATTATAGTTAACAGACACAAGCTTTAATGATAAATCAGCTCCTTTTAAGCCTATAAAGCCAATAGTGGAAGCTAATGAGATTTTTAACTCTTCTTTGAATGTTCTCATACTAACTGTTCTACTTCTTTATTTAAATGCTCACTTATAATTCTTGCTACTTCTTTTGAAGCAATTTTATCGCCAAATTGCAATTGTATTAATTCAAGTTCCTGAATCATTTTTTCCCTTTTGCTTTGATTATGCAGCAGACTCATAACCTCAAAAGCAATATCATCTGGTTTTGCCTTATATTGCAAAAACTCTTCAACTACTTTTTTCCCGGCAATAACATTAGGCAATGCTACAAATTTTAAGTATCTTATCAGTAAGTAAGCCAGATAAGCAATTAAAGGACCTTTATAACTAACAACCATAGGAGTTTTATAAATAGCAGCTTCAAAAGTAATAGTTCCTGACGCCAGCATAGCAACATCGGAGCTGGCTAATAAAGGATGATTTTGATTTTTTATAATTTTTATATCAATAGCATTATCTTTATTAAATTTTTTAATATGCTTATTTATTAATTCATCACTTATACTCGGAGCCTGACCCACACAGAATTGAACTTTTTGTGAGAATGACTTTATTTTAGCAGCAGCTTTCAGGAAAATAGGAAGCAAATAATTTATTTCCATCTTTCTGCTGCCAGGAAATATTCCAATTATTTTTTTATAAGGATCAAGATTATTAGCTTCTATAAAATCTTGTTTATTAAAGTCTTTATTCAACTGAGACATTAAGGGATGTCCAACATATTCGACATTGACACCGGCATTTTTATGCACATTCTCTTCAAAAGGCATAATAACCATCATTTTAGAAATATACTTTTTAATTACATTTAGTCTGCCTTTTCGAGAAGCCCATACTTGAGGAGAAATATAATAAAAAACATTAATTCCGTTTTTCTTTAAAACTTTAGCAAGCCTTAAATTAAATCCACCATAGTCTATAAGTAATACTAAATCAGGTTTGTATTCGTTTTTTAGATAATCAAGGATTTTTTTTCCTAATTTTATGTGGCTCCAAAGAGACTTGATGGCATCAAGGCCAACCGCACTCATTTTGCTATGGTCACTAAAAAGCTTTATGCCTTCAGCTTCGAGATTAACTCCGCCAACAGCTTCTATTTGAATATCAGGAATAAGTTCTCTCAATTCTTTTACCACATAAGATGCGTGTAAATCGCCTGAATGTTCACCAGTTACAATAAAAATCTTTTTCATACTGCTATAAATACCATTTCATGTTTATCTGCAAAGTTTATCATTTCTTCTTTTTGAACTACAAATGTTTCTCCAGCTTCAATGGCAAGGACTTTTCCACCAAACTTTTTCATTGTTTGTAATGTATTTAATCCCACCGTTGGAATATCAAATCTTTGGTCCTGATTAGGTTTACTGACTTTTACGACTACTACTTTACCATTACCTAATCTGCAACCACGTTCAATTGCTCTATCCGTACCTTCTATTGCTTCTATTGCAAGAATCATCTTATCCTGCACGACAACAGACTGACCTATATCAAGCCTGCCTATCTCTTTGGCAATATTAAATCCATATTCTATATCCAGTTTTTGATGTTCATCAGGCTCATATTTACCCAAAGCACCTTTTTCCACCAATAATTCTTTTAAAAATATTGTTTGGTCTAAAACGCTGATATTTCTTTCATTTAATACATCAACCATAACAAGCATAATTGCATCGTCATTAAGTTTTTTCATATTCCTTAATAATTTAATAGCCATTGAATCCAGCCTTGGATTTCTGAATAATAGGCCCTTATGGACTTTTCCAATAAAGGTTAATTGAGTAACATTTTCTTTAGCAAGAGTATCAAGAATTTTCTGTATTTCACCCGGTCCGTATGGATAAACTTTACTGCAATAATCTTTTAATAATCTTCTATTGCTAGCGGCAAGCGATATTGCAATGACTTCAAATCCGCTATTATTAGCAGCTCGAGCTAATTTTACAGGTAATTCCCCCTCACCTGCAATCAATCCTATTTTTTTTGATAATATTGTGTCCAATTACTCTTACCCAATAACTATAAACATTACATTATTTTTACGATATTCTAAAAATAAACTCAATATCTATTATTTTATAACAAAAAATAAATTTTACTTAATTATAACAACCTTTTATAATGATAATATATTAATTATCAAATAATAATTCCCGTTTTCTATGAGTAATAGCTAGAGATAGGTAGGAGAAACAAGTGAAAGCTAAAAAGATAAGTATAATAATTCCTGTATATAACGAAATAGGCACATTAAGAGAAATTCTTGATCAGGTAGAAAAAGCTGAATTCTGCTCACTTAATAAAGAAATAGTATTGGTTGATGATGCATCAATAGACGGAACCAGAGAATTATTAAAAGAATTAGAAAATCTAAATAAATACAAAATCTACTATCATGCAAAAAATATGGGCAAAGGTGCAGCAATAAGAACAGCATTGAGTTATTCAACAGGAGATATTATAGTTATTCAGGATGCTGATCTGGAATATGATCCCAATGATTATAACGATTTGGTTAAATTGATTATTCAGGATAAAGCCGATGTAGTTTATGGTTCAAGACTTACAGGCAGCAAGCCTGCAAGATCGTTTAAATTCTTACATCTTATAGGAAATAAATTCCTAACACTCCTAACAAATTTACTTTATGATACAACGTTAACAGACATGGAAACCTGCTACAAGGCTTTTAGATCTGATGTAATTAAAAATATAACCATAAAGTCAAACAGATTTGATTTCGAACCTGAAATCACGGCTAAAGTTCTAAAAAGAAAATATCATCTTTATGAAGCACCAATCTCTTACTACGGAAGAGACTATCATGAAGGCAAAAAAATCACCTGGAAAGATGGTTTTGGTGCTATAAGGGCATTAGTTAAATATAGATTCCTTGATTAAAATTTAAGTCTGAATTTGTATATTATATCTAACCATAATTACATTAATGATCTTAATGTTTCTTAACTTTACTCAAGTTTGGCTTAAGGATATTAAACAGTAATTATTAGTATATAATGAGCATATTAGAAACTTAAATACTTCAAAACATGGTACAATTAAGATCAATAGAAGATTAAAATAGGGATTTGAGATGGGTAAGACTACGTTTATACTTGGCGGAACTGGTAGTGGAAAAAGTAGTTATACAGTTGAGATTGCTAAAAAAAATTATAAGAAAGTAGCATTTGTAGCTACTTGTCCATATTTTGATGAAGAAACCAGAGAAAAAATTAAATTACGTAAACAAGAACGCCCCCCTGAGTGGAAAACTTATGAAGAATTCACAAATTTACCTGCTCTGCTGGAAAAACTTGACGTTAATGAAACTTATGATCTTGTTATTATTGATTGTTTAACACTTTTTGTCTCTAATCTTTTATTAGAGGGTTTAAATGATGAAGATATAAGAAAAAAAGTCAGTGAAATGATGACCACACTTAAAAATGCTAAATATAATTCAATAATTATTACTAATGAAGTAGGATTTAGCGGTGTTTCTGAGAGTAAAAATACACGTATGTACAAAGATATTTCTGGTAAGATGAGCCAACTAGTAGCAAGAAAGGCTGAAAGCGTTTATCTGATAGTGGCCGGACTTCCATTGAAGCTTAAAGATACTAAAGGTACTATAGATCATGCGTCAAACTTCGTATTAAAGAGTTAAAGATTTATCTTAATATTATTTTCTATTGAATTAAATATCTTTTAAACCATAATGAAGCCAAATTTGCCACTTCTTCTAATGCTCCTGACTCTTCAAACAAGTGAGTTGCCCCTGGT
>DNSU01000160.1:29518-31681 GCA_003499585.1 Cyanobacteria bacterium UBA9579
GAGTTGCCCCTGGTATTATAGTTAATTCTTTTTCTGAAACTAATTTATCATATGCTTCTTGATTTAGCTCTATAACAACTTTGTCATTACCACCTACTATTAATAGAGTTGGAGCCTGGACTTTTGATAAATCAGGTTCTGCTAAATCTGGTCTGCCTCCTCTACTCACCACAGCTTTAATCACATTGCCAAGTTTTGCAGCTGCTTTAAGTGCTGAGGCTGCACCTGTACTTGCTCCAAAATAACCTATTAGTAATTTTTCAGTTTTATCCTGACTTTGAAGCCACCTGGTTACTACTAATAATCTATTAGTAAGTAAATCAATATCAAAGCGAGTTTTATACACAAGATCTTCGTTTTCAGTGAGTAGATCTATAAGGAGAGTAGCAAAACCATTTTTACGCAAGATTTCTGCTACAAAATTATTTCTAGGGCTATATCTGCTGCTGCCGCTGCCGTGGGCAAACAGCACAATTCCCCGGACATTTTCCGGTATTGCAAGTGATCCTTCAATTTCAACTGAATTAACTTTTATATGAATAATTTCATCATAATAATTATTAGCCATATTTAAATCCTCTATTGTCAAGAAAGAAAGCCCGCTAAATTGCGGGCTTTCTTTCTTGTAAAATACTTTTAACCCATAACCTCGTGAACATCATGCTCTAAGTCTGCAGGTGAATTATAGCTATCACTTGGCAATTCATTTAAGATATTTCTTAATTTTTGAGGATTACCTTTTGTGTATTCTACTTCCTTGTCTCCATAAGAATTAATGAGATCCTGTTTAGAACAAGGAAAGTCTGCACCTTTAATTGCTTTTGTAATTGATGCTGCACCGTATGCCATAGTATTTCTCCTTTTATTACTGAAATAACGAATTATAGTTATAAGAGATTAAAACAATTTATTTTTAAATTCATTGAACATAGAACTTATTTTAAAAATAAATTTTAATTATATATTCTATTAACCTCTGGTCTTATGCCAGTGACAATGGAGCTTTATAAGCCAGTAGCCATACTAAAAATATATCCAAATTATTTTGTTTTAGAATGCGAGTTTAAATTTAGATTTAATACATAAGTAAATCTTCTTGTTAATTCGCACTATAAAAAAGATATACATGAGGATTATATGTTTGGGGATTATCTGGAATTTCATTTTTCTATCTAATTCTGGTATATGTGCAGGCAAGTAGATTTAAGGGTTATAAGATTATGAAAAAACTAAAAACAATTGGTTTAATTCTTGCATTTATGCTAGGTTTACAAAGTTTGCAAGTAAAGGCAGATGAGTTTGACTATGATGCAATTAACAACAATGACAGATTATCATTGCGCTTAGATCAGAGCTTTACTACTAGAAAGTACATTCTTGGCCCTAACGATATTATAAGCATATCCATATATAATGTGCCTGAATTTGATCAGAAAAATATACGAGTACAACCAGATGGCCGACTCATCATAACACCTTTAGGCTCATTAAAAGTTACAGGGCTAACTCTAGATGAATTACACGATTTACTTGTACAAAAATACAGCCATTATCTAATTAATCCACAAGTTTCTATAAATCTGGATGAAAGCAGACCGTTTATTGTCTATATTACGGGCGCTGTAGCTAATCCCGGAAGTTACGAACTAAATACAAGTACAAATGATTATAGATATATTCAAACTACAAAACCGGAAATATCTATTGAAAGAAAAACACCATTATTATCTAATATGCTCGTTGCAGCAGGTGGAATTAATCATGATGCAGACCTTGAGCGCGTTCAAATAACAAACAATATTGATGGTACAAAATATGAAGTTAACCTGTTAAAGCTCCTTGAAAAAGGTGATTCGGCACAGGATATTTACTTGATGGCCGGTGATAGTGTTCATGTGCCACAGTTGTCAACTCCACTTGCTATAAGTAGTGAAAAATACAAAAAATATGCCAGTGCTACTTTCTCCCCAAGAACAGTCCCTGTAAAAGTTTTTGGGTATGTCAATAATCCAGGGCTTATAAGATTAGATCCTGCTGATTCCTTAAACCTGAATTCAGCTATAACGGCAGCAGGCGGGTATTTGTCAGATTCAGCATATGCGCCAAATAAGGTCTATTTGAGTAGATTGGACTCAAACGGTAAACTTGTTACCACAGTAGTTG
>DNSU01000160.1:31772-35918 GCA_003499585.1 Cyanobacteria bacterium UBA9579
ATGAGTAATGATTTGATACTTATGCCAAGTGATATAGTATATGTTCCTGAAAAAACAAGACCGCTTGTAGGAAAAGCTTTTGATTATATGGCAAGAATTATCAGCCCTGCAAATGGTATAGCTAATTCATATAATAATTGGGCTTTAATATTTGATCCAGGAAGATTCTACAGAGGTGGATTTTAATATCCAACGTCCATTAATGTGAGTAATAGTAGAACTTAGATATAAGGTGATTTATATGAAAAATAAGATATTGTCTTTGATTTTTAAAGAAAAAGGCATAGTTATTTCCGGATTAATTATGGGACTAGCACTATTTGTATGTTATTTTCTGTTCTTTTATACCCCAATTTATTCGTCTACAGCTGAGCTTTTTGTAAGAAACATCTCACAAAATAGTGTTTTTACAGCAAATGAAGGTGAATCAATGATTCAGTCTGAAAGTGGCTATAGCAATCCATTATTTAACCTGACTCATTTGCTTAAATCCGGCAATTTAGCTTCAAGAGTCTATGACAAAGTTAAACAAAAGCATCCTGAAGACCTTAAAAAACTTAAAGTAAAAACTGCTGAAGATTGGGAAGGTATTTTCCCTGAATTAATTGAAGCAAAAATTGAACCTTCTACAGATATTATCAATGTTTCTATTAACTGGATAAATAAAAATAATACAAAAAGTATCCTCAATGATACTATAAGTGAATTTCAAGCTGCTAATCTTGAAATTAGGAAGGCAGCAGAAATAAAAAGAAGAGAATACTTAGATGCACAACTTGCAGAAATTGGCGGTAATCTCGATTCTGTGAGAGCACAAATAAAAGAATATAGACTAAATAATAATGCTTTTGATCTGGTAAATGAAAGTGTTGAACTGACAAAAGCAAGAGTAGAATTACAAAAAGAAACTGAAATATTAAGAAGCGATATTAATTACTACAACAGAAAATTAGCAGATTTATCCTCACAATTGGGAATACCTAATGCTAGAGCTGCGCTAAGAGCAACTTCAGTAGGGAATGACCCTTATTTGACAAAATTAAGTCAGGATTTAGTTGAAGCAGAGCAAAGACATTCAAGCTTGAGAGCAAAATTTACTGATAATTACCCGGATGTTATTGCTGTGAAAAATGAGATAAAAGCAATAGAGAAAAATATCAAGAAAAGACAGAGTGAATCTATTGGAAACAGCATATTCAAAAGAGGTATATATGATAAACCATCTCAGGATATAGTCACTGATTTAGCCAGAGTACAGGCTGAACGTATCTCTTCAATAGCAAAACTTAGAGGAATTCAAAAAGGTGTTAGTAATTTATCACAAGCTGAATCAAAATTACCTGCTAAAGTTTTAGGCCTAGAAGAGCTACAGAAACAGGAAAGTGCGCTTGCAACAGCATATAACAATGCCAAACAAGCTCAATTAGAAGCTAGAATCAGAGAAAATGAAGTAATTGATAATATAATAGTTTTAACAAAATCTTCAAATCCAAAATTTATGCTAATTACACTTTTAATCAGATTCTTTGGTTTTATTGCATTTGGTTTAATGGGAGCTTTTGGTCTGGCATGGATTAAAGAAGAAATAGAAGATAAATGGGTTGACTCTCAGGAAATCGAGAGCGTAACCGGTCAAAGAGTTATTGGCATCATCCCATGGATAAAATCCAGATACGAAGCCCTTGAACATCTAATTCAACAATCTTATTCGCCATTAGGTGTTGCATATAGAGATATTACCAATAATATTATCTCTAAATCATATCTGGATGATGCTCAGGTACTGTCTTTCGTATCAACAGTTCCGTCAAGAAGCCAATCTTCAATTATAGCTAATATATCTGCAACCATGTCTAAACTGGATAAGTCAGTAGTTGTAATAGATACTGATTTCACTCAGTCTCAAAAACTCTTAAAAAGATTAGGTTGCGGTGAAAGTTGTAAAGGTAAAGATTTAATTGATGTTATAAATGAAGTAAATAAGCATCTTAGACTGGCAAAATCAGCCGATGATAACGTCATTAATGAGATTATAAAAGATGCCCTGATCCCTATTGCTATTAAAGCAGAAGACGGGTATGACACCGGTTTCAATTATTTATGTGTAAATAAAGAAATAGATAACTTCTATGATTATGTTGCGACTCAGGGATTTGTCACCGTTATTAATTTCCTTAAAAAGCATAATGAATTTGTATTAATTGAAACTCCTGCTAAACCTCTTGTATTCCCTGAAATATCAGCTGTTGCCAGTGCTTCTGATGCTGTAATTATCATCTCAGCTATGGAAACAAATAGAGAAAAATTAGTTAACATTATTGATAAATTTGACAGAACAAATACCAAGATACTTGGAATCATTACCAGAGAAGAAAATTCTGAATTAGAAGAATACTTCCACGACAGAGATGTTGAACCAGAAACAGAGCCTCTTGTTAAGGTGTAGATATGAACAATACAGAGAAAAAAATATCTAAATTACTAAGTTCCAGGCTTATTATAGTTATAGGCACCATAATAGTTCCTTTAATATTGCTAAATGTTATAGGTTCAAAAAGCGATATTGATCCGTTTATAATCTTTTCAATACTAGCTGTTGGCTTTATCATTGGCGCCTTTATAATTAAAAAGTCTTTAGAATCAACAATAATACCTTATTTGCTATTACAAATGGTATTTTTCTGGATTCTTATTGATTTTATTTATCTGGGATCTATTGGTCTCAACTTGAAATTATATGCAATGTCATTTGCTTTATCGTTATTAATTGCCGCTTACCAGGTAATGAAAAACTTTAAATATCTCTGGTCAAATTTTCCAGTTTTTAGATATTTATTGATTTTTTTCCTGATAAGCATTCCCTATTTTCTTTTTTACCATTCTGATTTCAGAACATCAACTTACCCTGAGATATGGTTTGCAAAGGTAAATCAGGCAACGCAGCAGACCCACTCATTTACATATAAAACATTCAGAGATGATTCAAGCATTGCCATGTATCTGGTAAGTATATGTCCTATAGTTGCAGCAATAATATCATTAATGCTGTTTCATGGTTTAAACACTTTTGATATGGTTAATGAAAGACTAATTAAAATAATAAAGTGGATAACTTATGGGTTTGTAGCTTACTTTTTTGCAGCAGCATTAGGTGTGATACTAGGATTAAGCCATTTTAGTTTTGAGACAGGAAGATTAGTAGGAAATTTCTATGGTTCCACCATAGGTTTTCATATTTTCATATCGATGTTTATACTGCTTTTTATTGGCTTTAAGTATTACATAAACACAGCTCAGCCTTTTAAAGGGCAAAAATTATTAAATATAGCTTTAAATTTCATTATTCCTGTTTATTTAGTACTAGTTCTATTGCAAATAAATAAAAGCTCGATCCTCGGCTTAGTTATGGCTTTAATGGCTATTCTTTTTATGAATTTCAGATATAGTAACATAAAAAGTTTTTTTAAAGATAAAAGAAGTGGAACAAGAAAGATTTTTATTAGAATTATTCAATTTTTACCATTACTATTAGTATTATTATTGCTGAAGAATTCTGAGTTTGTATCAACTACAATTTTTAACATAGTTCATAGATTTTCTTCTGTTGAGACATTAAATTCAAGATTCATGATCTGGGAATACTTTATTCGCGATTGGACGGATAAATTAGACCTTATTAAATTTATATTCGGGTTCGGAGCAGATGCGTCATTAGAGAAGATATTCTTTATTTCAAGCATGTTTGCTCGCACTGATAGCCTACTAAGCACACATAATATTTTTATTGCTATGTTTTACGAGTATGGATTATTCGCAATTTTCTATTTTGGAGCAATTGTATCTGTTGCATTGAATAATCTAAAAATCATCTTATCAAAAAATACTGATAAAAATGTAAGAATATTCAGCAATATAAGCCTTGCAATTATTATATTCTTTGCCTTATATCATTCAACAGATGGGCTAAGAATTCCTATCGCTATTTTATTTTTCTCTATGATAGGATTTTTAGAGTCTGCTAAGTTTGCTTATTTACGCTTATATAAAGAAAACGAGAATAAAATCTCTGAAGAAGTTCAAACTTAGGTAATTTATTAATATTAAAATTCTTATTTAACAATTAAAAGCATATTTTAAAATATGCTT
>DNSU01000160.1:35978-36404 GCA_003499585.1 Cyanobacteria bacterium UBA9579
CATATTTTAAAATATGCTTTTAAATTATATTACAAATTTTTACTACTATATCAAATTTTTCTTGCGTATAACCACCTTTTATGATAAGCTAAACAAAGCTATATCTATGTTTTAAATTAGAGAGTAGGTTGAGTTAAAGGAGGTTAAAAGAGAAAAACTATTTACTATACCTAGAATGCACAAAAAACGGATTTTTTTCAAGTGTTTTTTTCCAACTTTAGTATGGTTATTTAACATGGAGTAAAAATTAATGAAAGCAGCAGACAAAAACAGACAAAAATTATCTTCTTCTGAAACAAGAGCCACAAATGCAAAGTATCAATCAAATAAAAAGTGGAAGATTAACCTTGCTGCAATCGAAGATTATATAGAATATATGACGAACGACGAATAAATAAACACACACAACTAAATATCTTACAAACA
>DNSU01000160.1:36509-46608 GCA_003499585.1 Cyanobacteria bacterium UBA9579
ACTGTTTGTAAGATATTTAGTTTAAATATTTCTCATTCAATACCAGATTAAATTTATCTGAATTAAAGTAATAATCGACTCCTAAAGGCAAAGTTGCTTTAAAATCCCCATGACTTGCCGGGAATCCATAGCCTATAGGAATATCCAGATCATTTGTTATCTCTTTAATAACATCTATAACAGATAGATGATTTATTTCAGTGTTATCTGACTTAACTATCTGTGTAAACTCACCAAATAACAATCCTGCGATCTGATCAAATACCCCGGCTAGTTTTAACTGCATAAGCATTCTGTCAATTTTATACAAAGGTTCGCCGATGTCTTCGAGTAACAGAATTTTATCTGTTAAATCAGGAAAATAAGGAGTTCCAAGTAATCCTGTGATTATTGCCAGATTTCCAGCAAATAATGCTCCATCAGTATCGCCAGGATTTAAGCATTCATAATTAACGGGATTCTGGTATATATGCGGGATTTCCGCTTTACCTTCCAGTACGTCAAAGAAGCTTGATTCTGTGTAGCTGTTTACTTTACCTGTACCAAAATCTGATAAGGCTAAAGGTCCATGAAAGGTAACTAAACCAGATCTTTGCATAAATGCCCATAATAAAGTTGTAATATCACTGTATCCGACAAAGATTTTAGGATTATTTTTGATTATTTCAAAGTCAATATTCTGTAAAAATCTGAATGTCCCATAACCGCCTCTGGAACAGATAATAGCTTTTATATCCGGGTCTTTAAAGAAATTTATAAGATCAGTAACCCTATCTTCATCTTTACCAGCCAAATAAGCCTTCTGATCCTGTGCATGAGGAGCTACCTTTACCTTATAACCTTTTTTTTCAAGATAACCTATTGCTGGTAACCAGAGTCTTGCTTCTTTAACTGCACCTGCTGGAGATATAATTCCGATTGTATCTCCGGGAGTAAGTTTATCAGGTTTTATTAAGTTACTTATATCCATATATTTTGCCAATTTCTAGTATTAACTTTATATACTGAACTATTATTGTTTATGGGAATTTATATTTATTAAAAAATAGTAACTCAGGTTTATCTTAGAGTTATTTTATTATATCTTATATATAGTGGAAAATAAGTCAAATAAAATTTTATAATTCAGTAGGATAATTTGCACGGACATTTTGGAAAAAGAGGTTTTTAAAAGTTGGCTAGTTCTTATATTCCTTTGTATAGAAAATACAGACCACAAAAATTTAAAGATATAGTAGGGCAAGAGTCTATTGTTAGGACTTTATCAAATGCACTTGAACTAAATAAAGTTGCTCATGCTTATCTTTTAACTGGTCCCAGAGGAACAGGCAAAACTTCTACAGCCAGGATATTTGCAAAATCACTTAATTGCCAGAATGGACCAACTCTGGATCCCTGTGGAGAATGTCCGAGTTGTCTTGATATAGCAAGAAGCAATGCTATTGATGTAATTGAAATAGATGCAGCAAGCAATAGAAAAGTAGAAGATGCCAGAAATCTACTTGAAAAAGTTCAATTTGTACCTGTTGCAGGTAAATATAAAATCTACATTATAGATGAAGTACACATGTTAACAACAGAAGCGTTTAATACGCTTCTGAAAACCCTTGAAGAACCGCCGCCAAACCTTGTATTTATTCTGGCTACAACAGAAGCTCATAAAGTCTTGAATACTATAATAAGCAGATGTCAGAGATTTGATTTTAGAAGAATAAGACAAGATTTAATTGTTGAAAGACTTAAAGAGATAATTAAGATAGAAAATATAAATATTAATGATAAAGCCTTATCATTAATTGCAAGACGTTCTGCGGGCGGATTAAGAGATGCACTTAGTTTACTTGATCAAGTAAGCATACTCGCATCAATACAAAAGGAAGTCACAGAAAAAGATATTTTAACGCTGCTTGGATGCTTGCAGGAAGACACATTATACGGTCTTGCAGATGCAATGGCAAATAGAAATACAAGTAACCTGATTGCAATTCTGGATGAAGTCATTCAGCTAGGTAGTGAGCCAATACAGATATTAAGAGAATTGATGAATTATTTCAGAAACCTGTTATTAGTAAAAACCACTGATAATATAGATGAAATAATTACAATGATTGATGTATCCGAACAATTTTATGGTGAAATTAAGAAACAATCAGAGCAATTTGAGGTTTTAGAAATAACACAGATTATTGATAAGCTTTCAAATTATGAAAAAACTTTAAGAGTAACATCACAGCAGCATTTATGGCTAGAAGTCGCATTAATAAGCATTGCTAACAGGCAGGATATTCAAGTCATCAAAGAGCTGGAAGCAAGACTAATCAGACTGGAAGAAGCTGTTACTTGTGGAAATACAGCAACAATAAAACAACCTGCAAAACAGCAAAATACACTTGAGAATTTAAGAAAACCAGAGCCTGTAAAAGTACCAGCCCCAATACCTGTTGCAGCAGCTCCAGTAAAAGAAAAAATTGAGCAAAAACCGGAACCAGTTGTGGAGATTGAACAACCTGCACAGGCAAATAAACCGGAAATAAGAATAGAAGATATTAAAGAAGAAAAAGTTGAAGATATTAAACCCGTATTTGATACAGTATCAGATGAGGCAGGGCATGCAGGCAATCTTCCTCAGGACTGGAAATTATTACTTGATAATATAGAAGGCATTCCATCAAGAATGTTTTTTACAAACCTTGCCAAACCTATAGAGATTAATTCAAGTAAAATTGTATTAGCTTTTGCTAATGAGGGTTTTGCCAAACAAGCGCAGGATAAAACCAAATTACCACCTCTAGAAAAAGCCAGCCAAAAACTGTTTGGGACCATGCCCAAAATAATTACCAGAACACTTTTGCCCGGTGATGAAAAGGTTACAGCAGCGGCTGAAAAAAAAACTGAATTAGCTGATTCCACACAGACTAAAACATTAAAAAAAGAAAATTTTGAGCAAATAACTCAGGAATTTGATGAATTACCCAAGCCTAAAATTCCTAAAGTTGTTGTATCAGAAGAGCCTGCTGAATTAATTGAAGATGAAATAATAGAGCAAATTAGTAAAGTAGAGAAAATTGCGCCTGTTAATCTTTCAGATCAGGCCAAAATGGTCCTCGATTTATTTCAAGGAAAAATCATTGAATAGAGAATGCCTGTATCTTTTATCTGTAAACGGTTTATCGTTTGTGATTCTCTATATGTTTCACTGAACTACCTGTTTAAAGATAAAGGATAAGTTTGAGTATTGGAATTTAGTTTAGGCATGAGTTTTTGTGCACTTTCAAAATCGCCTTGCCTTATCAGTTGATCCATCTGATGCATAATTTGATTAAATTCACTCATAGATTCAAGTCTTTCAGCATGGAAATTTTGATATGATTTCAAAGGATTTTTTACACCATTTTCGCCAATTATTGCTGCTTTTTTAGAATTTAAAACTATAACATTGCTAAAATTTTCATATTGCTCATCATAAGCCGTAATACTAGCCATCTACCTTCTCCCCTATATTCCTTGCCATCCTCATTTAATAAAAATGTAAATCCCACTATTAATATAAAAACAGGCAAAGAAGAAAAATTGTCATAAATTCAGAAATTACTTGATTTAATCTATTAAAAAATGCTGAATAACCTAATATATTCATTAATTATTGCAGGTTAAATAATTTGTAATCTGAAGTTAAACAAATTTTGTCATCTAAGCTTAGAATTACTGTCCTATGTAATTTTCTTATAATTACTAATAAATCTAATAAAAATATACAAATTTTGGCAATGCATCTTATACGGAATATCAGTAAAATATATATTATTAAAAATAATTTGAGGTATCAGGATTATGTTTAAAATGTTTATAAAGTCAAAAAAGGTTAGAAGAGGATTGTTCGCATATGCTATATTTAGAACCTTGCCGGGAATTTTAAGAACAGCGGTGCTAATAGGTGCAGCAACAGGTGGAATAATTAAACTGTATTCACAAAATGTTAAATCCAAACAAAAGCCTCTTGGCAGCGGTGCTTATGGTGCAGTTGCAATAGCAAAGGCTTTTAAAGGCGCAGATTTCCCTATGTCTAAGAGTCAAATTATGAAAAAATATGGTGACAAGGAAATTGAATACCATCGTGGTTACAGGGAAAAAGTGCATAATATATTAGAAAATATTCCAGAGGGAAATTTTAACTCAACAGCAGATGTAGTACGTGCTTTTCATGAATATGCAGACTAATTAAAAGGAAAAACTAAATTTTAGAAATTAGGCAGAAAGGTGTTTCTGCCTAATTTTGTAACCTCTGAATAGCATCTTTAGCCTGATTATCATCAGATTTTAAAGTAAGGCATCTGTCATAATATTTTGCAGCAAGATCCTTCTTGCCCATTATTTCAAGAATTAAGCCTGTATTATAATATGCATCAGCAGATAATGGGTTTAATTTAATTGCTTCATTGTATGACTTAAGTGCTTCATAGTATTCACCATCTTTGAAATGGATATTTCCAAGATGGTAATGAGCAAGTGTGAATTTAGGATCTATTTCTAATACCTTATTCATATTTTTCTCTGCTTTATCCAATTTGTCATCTTTATACAGACAATATGCATAACTATATAAAAGCTCAATTCTGCCAGGTTTAAGATCAAGTGCTTTATCATAAAGCCCGGCAGCACGATTGTATTTGCCAACCTGTTCATATAAGCCTGCTAGTTTAGCCATATACCAGGGGTCTTTTCTTGGTTTAAAGGCTTCCTTATCAATTAGTTTTATTGCTTCTTCCTGATCGCCTCTGCTGATTAATCTTGTTATTCTATCGATAGTTTCTTGTGAACCGGTATCTAATTCACCATCTTTTTTCTTGACAGAAACATTTACAAAGTTCTCAGAACTATCATTTCCTATATTTACAGTTCTTATATAATCTTTACTTTCTTCACGCAATGTAGATAAAGCGATTTGGTATATTTCAGGTATCTCTTCTACATGTATATTATTTGTATGTTTCCTGGCTTTGACAAATTTTTCTTTTAATTTATCAAATGTCAGAATATCAAGACCTGAAAGATCTCCATAAGTGGAGTTCAGGTTGGGATAAAATATAGTATCTAAATTTAGTACATCTTGCGGATTTGGAACGGTAATACTATCGGGAACATCATTAAATTTTTCTTTACTTACTGTTGCATCCAGTGGACTATGAAAAACAGAGGACCCGGGTAGTAAACCTGAATTAGGCTGATTAGGGGATAAGCCCTGTGAGTAAGCAATACTTATAGGACTAATGTTATATAAGTACATCAGGCTAAGTAATAGGATTAATTTTTTTTGCGAAGATTTCATATTTTTCCTAGGTAAATTAGATTTCCACTTACCTACAATTTTAAACGAATTTTCAAAAAAAGCTAGTGAAAATTGATATTTCCAGCAGTTTCCATGTGTATGAGTATCACAAGCGTATTACTAGTTTTGGAATTCGTGAAATAATTTTTTTGAAGTATTTATAAAAAAAACCTCTTGCGTATTTTAACTTATTCAATATAATATAAATGTCCGCATTTTTCATACTTAGGAAAGGAGTTTATGGATGAATAAGGAAGAATTAGTTCAAGAGGTCGCTAAAAAAGCGAAAGTTACACAAAAAGAAGTTGCTGATATTTTATCAGTATTCGTCGATGTTGTTGAAAAAACCGTTTCAAAAGGTAAAAAAGTTACTTTAGTTGGTTTTGGAACATTCGAATCAAGAAAACGCGCTAAAAGAACTGGTAGAAACCCACAAACAGGAAAAGAAATTCAAATTCCTGCAAAAACAGTTCCTACCTTCACAGCAGGCAAAAAATTCAAAGAAATGGTTAACAAGTAGAAATTATTTGCTTAACTAAAAACAAAGGACACTTAAATTTAAGTGTCCTTTGTTTTTTATTGAGAATAAATGTAAAATTTACATTTTATATGTTTAAAAAATTGCCAAAAATGGAATAGTAAATTATATTAGTTAAATAATCAGGATGATAAATACTATCTTTAAAGGATTAGAAATATCACAAAAGGACTTATGATATTTACAAATAAGGCAAGGAGCTATAGCTATGTCATTTAGTTTTGGTGGAGTTGGATCTGGCCTTCCAGTTACTGACTGGATAGAACAGTTGATGCAGATAGAGAGACGTCCTGTTGATAATCTTTATCAAAAGAAATCATCTATTCAAACTGCTAGAACGACTTTAAATACAGTTGAAGGTAAAGTTACTACTTTAAGATCTTTGATAGAAAAAATCACTGACTCTAACTTAGCTTCAACATTTGACTTGTTTTCCAGAAAGTCAGCTACAAGCTCTGATAAGACTATTGCTACTGTTACAGCTAGCAATAGTGCTGCAATGCAAAATATAACATTAAAAGTTGATCAACTTGCAACAGCAACTAAAGCCCAGACATTGGATACAAATCAAGTAGCGAACGTAGTTTCCGGTACAGAATTAGTGACTGATCTGGGTGATAGTCAGGGAACGGCTGGTACTTTTAGTATTTATGTTGATGGTGTAAAAAAAGAATTTACTATTGCAGAAGATAGTACAGTAAATAGCGTAGCTCAATCAATTAATGATGCTGCAATAGGTGTAACTGCCAGTGTAGTAGGGGGAAAATTCCAGCTTGAGTATGCGAATACCAGTACTGTAACACTTGGCTCCAGTGCTGATTCAAGTAATTTTTGGAATATTACTCAATTATCAACTGCTACTGCTACAGAAAATGTTCCTGGTACTATGACATATGCCAGTGCTAATATATTGAGTGCTATTGATACATCAGGGACTATATCCAACAATAATGCAAATTTAAATCAGGCAGTGACTGAAGGTACATTCAGAATTGGGCAGGCAACTTTTACCATTGATAGTACTACAACTTTTAGCAGTCTGATTAATAGCATAAACAATGATGAGGATGCAGGTGTTGTTGCTCAGTATGATTTAAGAACAAATAAGCTTGTACTAACTTCCAAAGACCCTGGAAAGCAGGCAATTAATCTCACTGACGCTACTAATGCAGATCCGGCTGATACAGAACCTCCTACAAGTAATTTTCTAACTGCAATGGGTTTGATTAAACCAGATGGAAATTCATTAGAATCCCAAACTCTGGGTAATAATGCTACCGTTTATTTAAATGGCTCAGCAACCCCATTATATGCAAATTCTAATACATTAACCGGTGATATTACAGGCATTGCAGGTATTACTATAAATCTTTTGAAAGAAACAGAAGCTGAAGAAACAATAAATATAACAATAGGTCAAGACTCAGATCAGCTTACTTCAGCACTTAATAACTTTATTAGTAAATTTAATGAAGTTATTAGTGAGATTGATAAGACAACATCTAAAACAGGGAGCTTGAAATCAGATTATACACTCGTAAGATTCAGAAATGATTTAAGGCAAACAGTAACAGGTTCTGTCGATGGATTAACAAAATACGACAGTATGGCAATGATCGGTATTACTTCAGGAGCAGTTGGCACTAGTGTTTCTACAGGTACCACTAGCATAAGTCTTGATACCAGCAAATTTCTTGCTGCACTTGCTGAAAATCCATCAGAAGTAAAAGCATTATTAATTGGCGATAGCAAAACAGGTACTAAAGGTATACTGCAAACTCTGGAATCAAAAGTTGAAAGTGCCCTTGATTCATCTAATGGATATTTTAGTTCCAGAGAAAAGTCCATCGATGCAACTATATTGGATATTGACAAATCTATTAAAAATGGTGAATTGCGCCTTGAATCAGTTAGAAAAAGACTGGTAACTCAGTTCAGTATGATGGATAAAATGATAAGTCAGATGCAATCACAAGGCAGTGCGCTTTCGCAATATGGTTTATAATTAATATTAACTAATAAAGAAGAAGGAGATCTATTAGATCTCCTTCTTCTTTATTAGTTCTAGTTTCTTAGATTTCTCTTCTTCCTTCAAGGGCTCTTGCAAGGGTTACTTCATCAGCATATTCTAAGTCGCCGCCAACTGGAATACCAAAGGCAATTCTGGATACCTTTATTCCAAATGGCTTTAGTAACTTTGCCAAGTAAAGGCTAGTTGCTTCCCCCTCTATAGAAGGGTTAATAGCTAGAATAGCTTCTACAAATTCTTCTTGAGCTATCCTTTCAAGTAATTCTCTTATCCTTAGATCATCAGGACCAATGCCATCCAGAGGTGAAATTAGACCTTGAAGGATGTGATATTTGCCTTTATATTCCTTTGTTCTTTCAAGGGCAATGAGATCTTTAGTTTCAGCAACTATACAGATTGTCTGAGGATCTCTTCTCTGGTCAACACAAATTTCACAAGGGTCTTGAGAGGACATATTAAAACAGGTTCTGCAGTACTTAATTTTTTCTTTTGCTTCAATTAAAGCATTGCTAAATTGTTTCACCTCATCAAGCGGCATTTTTAATAGATAAAATGCCATTCTTTGTGCTGATTTTGGCCCGATGCCGGGAAGTTTTTGAAATTGTTCGATTAATTTTGCTAATGGTTTTGTATATTGCATTTTAGAATAATCCGGGTATGTTTATGTTAAGTCCACCAGTAATAGAAGACATTCTGTCTTGAACCATAGAATTTACTTTATTATTTGCATCTCTAACTGCGCTTGAAACTAAATCTTCAAGCATCTCAATTGTATCTTCATCAACACTTTCAGGATTTTCAGGGTTGATTGCTTCAGGTTTAATTTTTATGGATTTAAATTCATTTTTTCCGTTAACTACAACGGTAATTACTCCACCACCTGCAGCACCTGTTACTTCTGTACTTTCAAGCTCAGATTGCGTACTTTCCATTTGTTTTTGCATCTGCTGAGCTTGTTTTAGCATTTTCTGAAAATTGTGGCCTTTCATTTTTTATAGTCCTCCAAAAAATATCTTCTAGTAATAGTATATCCCAATTTGTATATTTCTTCCTGTTATTATATGTGACATCAAATCTTTCTTTGAGGTGAATTTTATTAAATTCATGATTATTATTTAAGGATATTATAAAATTAGTATATTGGTTAAAGATTATTTTGCAAAATGAAGTTCTTCTTCATATTAGGATCAATGGATCGTTAATTGTGGTAATTACTTAAGGGCAAAGGGTTATGCAGCCGATTTCATATTTAAATAATTGCTTAAAAAAGGATAAACTGATCAGGTGGCCGGATAATTGCATGCCATTAACTGTTTATATTGCTCCTTTCAGGTGGTATAAGTCAAAAGATGAAGGGTATTACTACAAGCAGATGGTTGTTGATGCTTTGAATATCTGGCAAAAAGTATCTGGTGGCAAAGTGTCATTTAAAGTAGTAAATGCTTTACATGATTCTCAGATAAATCTTGATTGGAAAAGAGTAGAGAGACAGTCATTAGGACATTGTTATTTTCATTATGATGCCAGAGGCAGGTTGTATTCTGCCGAGGTTAGTATTGGGCTTTCAGATGGTGTTATTCATTCACAGTATCAGGATAAAAATGAGGTTTTTCATACTATAATCCACGAAATAGGCCATGCTATTGGACTTGATCATAGCCCGTACAAGAATGACATTATGTATGTTCCTCATCAATATGGTATTGTTTCCCTCTCAGATAGGGATAAATTGACTTTAAAATGGTTATATAAGTTTTCTTATGGAGTGACCAGGCAGGAAATTCTGGCTCAATATAGAGTAACATCTGATCATACACTGGATCATCTTATTTATAAACTTGAAAATAAAGATGTTGAGGTTGCTAAAGGAGCTTTTAGTGAAGTATTTAATTCTACACGTCAGGGAGAGGAAAAAGTTCTACATAAAGAACAGCAGTTATTAGCAGATATGAGCAAGTATAATCTTTCATTACAAAATATAAGCGTATCGCCAGACTTGCAGGAGTATATAAAGAAGACAAGGATTCAGAAAAACCTGAATAAGGATAAAAAATAATTATTTTTTATTTGCTTAATATTGCAACCCATTTGCACCCTTTTTGCGCCTTTTTGATTTACTGTTTTTGTAATGTTAATAATGATTTTAGAGATATTGATTGTTTTAATTTTTTTTGATCGATGCTTTGAGATCCTTCACTTCGTTCAG
>DNSU01000180.1:0-145 GCA_003499585.1 Cyanobacteria bacterium UBA9579
TCTGCATCGGGGTTAATTCATTCCTGATTGGGTTATTAATCAACAACCGCTTGCTGTTATCTCTTCTTGACATTCAACACGGAATCTCAAACAGGTCCTAACGCTTCTTGTTGGCGCAAGTTGAAATATTACGAAGCTTCCGCTA
>DNSU01000180.1:309-3989 GCA_003499585.1 Cyanobacteria bacterium UBA9579
GCAAACAGGGTAAAGTTAACTTTACCCAACACTTTTTAATTCCTGAATAGGCTATTAAATATATCCTACAGTCTTATATGCTTTTTTCTAAAGCTGTATAAAATTAATGTTGTTTATTTAAAAAGTTGAATTGAGATGAGAAAATTTTTAGTTTGTCTGATGATTTTACTTATGCCTGTTCTGACAAGTTGCCATGCTGATGTTGGAGTGGGTGTGGGTGTTGGTGTAGGCTCTGGCTGGTGGGGATCAGGTTGGAGTTCAGGCTGGTACCCATATGGAGGTATAAGCGTGTTTTTCACTTCCGATGTCGATAGAGCAACTTTAACTCCTGAAGAAATTGTATTAATAAATAATATGACAAACGATGCAAGAAATAACGGATATACGGTAACAAGTACAAACACTCCCGATAAAATAAGCATTAGAGCTGAAAAATACATAGCTAATATTGTCCAGAATGATATAGATGGACTTCCGAGCTTTGTTGTTAAAGACGGAGAAAGATTTATAACGGTTAAAAATGAACCTTCAAAATATTCTTATAACATAAGAGCAATTGTAGATCTTACCGATATAAATAATGATAAAGCAATAAACTTATCTAATAATTCAAAAACTCTAAGAGAGTCAAAAATAGATTTTAGGATGAATTTACCTTGTTCAGTCAAACATACTAATGCAGAAAAAAGGTTAAACAATGGAAAATGCTTGGAATGGTCTCTAATCCCAGGCAGGAAAAACCTGATTAGCGTTGATTTTGAAGTGCCTAAAACAGGAAATTTATATTAGAATTTTTAGCCTAATAGTGAAACCAAAATATTCAAAATTATTTCATAATGCATAAACTGTGATTAACAAATAAGGTTTAAATGACATTATGAAACATAGAATAGGATATGCATGTATAAATACTTCAATAGCTGCTACTACAAACAGAACCTGCAAGCTGGCAAATTGTACTCCTGAAAAACTAAGGGAGCTGATTCACAGCAATCTTTCAGGATTAAAGCAGGTTATTGAGTGGAATTATATGCATAATATTTTTCTTTACAGAATAAGCTCAGTCATTATTCCTTTCGCTTCACACCCGGTAAATACAGTGCCATGGTGGGAGGAAAATAAAGCGCAATTCAATGAAATAGGCAGATTAATCAAAAAATATCATATTCGAGTCTCTATGCATCCGGGACAGTTTGTAAATATAAATTCTCCTAACCCTGAAGTAGTAAGATTATCTATAAATGATCTGGAATGGCATGCCAAATTCCTTGATTCTTTGGGGTGCGACTCCACCTGTAGATTAATAATTCATGTGGGTGGAGTTTACGGTGATAAGGCCAGTGCCATGATAAGGTTTATCGAGGCTTATAATGATATTCCTGAAAATATCAGAGCCAGATTAAGCCTTGAAAATGATGATAAAAGCTATAATGTTTGGGATGTGCTAAATATCAGTGATCAAACAGGTATACCTGTAGTGTTTGATGTGTTACATCATCAGATAAACAATACTAACCAGCCTGCAGATGATGATATAAGAGCAATAATGGAGAAGTGTTTTGCAACCTGGAATGAAAAAACAGATATTCCTAAAATCCATTATTCCAGCCAAAAAGTAGGTGCAAAAAGCGGATCTCATGCCGATTCAATAAATATGGATGATTTTATAGAATTTTATTTCAGATTTAGGGATATGGATTTTGACATTATGTTTGAGACAAAAGATAAAGAAAGAAGCGTAATAGAAGCATTTAAAAGACTACAGGCAGAGTCAGCTAAGGGTTTTTATAATAAGCTTGCATAAAAAAACAGCGCCCGGTTTTATAACCAGGCACTGTTTTCTATAGTATTAATATTATTATTGAACTTCTTTTTCCAGAGATTTTTTTTGAATTTTATGCATCACCCCATCAACGATGAGATCAAAAGACTTCATTTCCTGAATTTTCGGAGAGAATTCTCTGACCAGTGATTGTTTAATGAGATTACGCAATTCATCAATCTGGCTTTCAGGCTTTTTCCTTGTGTCAGGACAAATGTAATTAATGTAATCCGATGTTAATTTATAATCCTGCATTTCTGTAAATAAAAACCATTTGACCTTTGTACCAAGATTTTTTAACCCATTTACGAATTTGATATTTTTTAAGTTGTTCATACTATAAAGTTCCCTCTACTGCTCTTAAAGTTTTCTATCTTTATATAATTTTCTCTCTCTGCATTATTGTTTTACCACTTTAATAAACTTCCCTGATTTTTTTAATTTACCTTTTTAGTGATTTATATTTACAAAATTTAATCAACATGCGGATCATCTATTCCTTCGTCATTTTCAAAGGGAATATTCTTGTAAGTGACTATCGTTACAACAGTTTGCTCATCGACCGGTTGTTTATAATTACTTGCTAAAAAGTCGATAACTTTAGATTTATCTCTTAAAGTGCTTTTATATTTTGAAAGAGTATCATCAGATAATTCTCCGATTTTAGCAATACTCATCTCGTCTATAATCCTACCTTTGCGGACTATTTTATGATTTACTCTTATATCAACAGTTTCATCATTAACATAATAACCGTTGTCATAGTAGAGAGTTCCCAGCCTTAATGTTACTCTGGGAGTATCCATATCTTCGTTTATAACTTCATCATAAAACTCTTGCGGCCAATTAATCGCTTTTGCCATTTTCTCTTCCCTTAGTCCAGAACACTTAATCCAGTAAACTTCCTTTTACTTAAATTTAACATAAAATGCCGATATGGTCTATATTTGGGATATTTCTCAGACGTGCATTTAAGAATATTCACTTATACATGGCTATATTTCATTCGTAAAAAAACTTTATATTATAAATTCTCTGTTACAAATTGCAGCCTTATTTTGATTGACTTGTAGAATTAATCTTAAAAATTTTAAAGTTTATCCTAATTAATTATTGCCCTTACTATATTGAATAGTGCATACTAAATATCGCTGGTTCATAGTTGCTGGCAAGTTTTAAACTTTAATTTCAAAAGGTGATTGGATTGGGTAAATGCAAACAACGCTTAATAGCGCGGGCAAAAAATGAGAAATACCAACTAAAGATGACCCGCGAAGAAGCTCTTTCCTTTGTTTGCAAGGAATTATGCGATGACCCATCCAATATACCAGCAAGAAAACTAATAACACTTTTTGGATTAAAAGCAGAAGAATTGTCAGAAGCCGGAGTTACCTACGAAGTACTAAGGTCACTTGATGGCATAATCAGCTAGAATCGGCAAAATCTCTTTTACTAATTCTTATTGTCCTCCCTGTTCGGGAGGATTTTTTTTATTTACCTGATGGGCTAGAAATACTTTTAACAATATCTGATATATTTATACTAAGGACAGTAAAAATTCATAAGTAATTTGATGAAAAATACTTATGAATTTTGAAGCTTACTTCTTACAACCCATGATTTAAGGATGCAAATGGATGAAAAAATCTCAAATATTTTATGAATTTTTTATTCTAGGCGCAGTATTATTTATTCTGCTTTTGTTAGTTTCCTATAAACTCATATCAGCTAGAATTTCTTGTTATATGGATTTGGAGCACAATCTTAAAATATCTACAATAATGTCAGAAGCTCAGTGTATTCCTGCTCCCATTGTGTATAAAGCCCAACAGCCTTATGAGGATAAAATACTGTTTAC
>DNSU01000180.1:4058-5153 GCA_003499585.1 Cyanobacteria bacterium UBA9579
AAAATACTGTTTACTAGCCAATATTTCAACTATTATATTCCTTCTAATATTGTGGATCTGTCAAAGCATAAAGGCAGAGTCCAAGCACAAAAAGAGCTCATTGCAGCTATTTTGCAGATAGAAAAACAATTAGATGTTCATGGTGCCAGATATAATAAAAAACTCTATAACAATTTCTTCAGTTCTATAAAGAGTTATACAGAATGCAATGATTCGCGTCTTTCAAGAGTTGAGAAAAAATTAGATAAAGACTTCGAAGGATTCAAAAAAGATTTATTATCATCTCAAAACACTATTTCTATTGAAGGAGCAGCGCTTATAGATAAATTTGTGGCGCAGATTAAAGAATTAAGTAGGTCTAAAGAATAAGTTCAGTGATAATATCACCTAAAATTAAAACATTCGGGCAATGAAAAGATGTCCCCTTAATATCATCATGTCTATAGTTATATAAGTTTAAGGGGATATAAAAATGGCTGAAAATTATGATCATTTTGACGAATATGAAGAAACAATAGAAGTATTTCTTTGTCCACGCTTAGGTGAACCTGCTCCTGATTTTGTAGCAGATACTACCCATGGAAAGATCAGACTTTCAGAATATAATAAAGGCAGCTGGGTTATACTATTCTCACACCCTGCTGATTTCACACCTGTTTGCACAACTGAGTTTGCAGCTTTTGCGGATAAGCAGGACGAGTTCGACAAAAGAAATGTTAAGCTCATTGGATTAAGTATAGATAGCGTTTATTCCCATATAGCGTGGGTTAAAACCATTGAAGAAAAATTCGAAGTAAAGATTAAGTTCCCGATTATAGCTGATCTTTTGATGGATGTGGCTCATAAGTATGGCATGATCCATCCTGGCATCAGTGAAGTCCATGCCATCAGAACAATATTCATCATTGATCCTAACGATATTTTAAAAGCTTCAATTGCATATCCTTCCAGCGTTGATAGAAACATTAACGAAATAATCAGAATGATTGATGCGTTGCAACTAGTGGACAAAGAAAAAGTTGCCACACCCGCCAACTGGAAACCGGGTGAAAACGTAATAGTTCCACCTCCAAAAACACAGGAAGAAGCTGAAAA
>DNSU01000180.1:5258-5414 GCA_003499585.1 Cyanobacteria bacterium UBA9579
TTGACTGGTTCTTGTGTAAGAAAAAAGTATCATAGTAAGTATACTAGTTACCAGAATGACTAGTATACATTAATAAATATCCAATGATCACTATGATATACTTCATAATTTCGTAAGCAAACAATCACTACACTGTCATCCTGAGCAAAGCGAAGG
>DNSU01000180.1:5470-9810 GCA_003499585.1 Cyanobacteria bacterium UBA9579
GTCATCCTGAGCAAAGCGAAGGATCTCAATATACGTATTTTAAGTAAATAATACCAAAGTCTAAAAGATAGCAGAGATCTCTGCTATCTTTTATTTGTTATGTTATCCGATTGAAATCCTGAGTATTTTCTCTTATCTTTATAGATGTATCGATCTAAGGACTCACTTTATGAAAATTGCTCAAAACGTTACAGAATTAATCGGAAACACACCGCTGGTATATATAAATAAGTTTACACAAGGGTATAATGCAAAAATAGCTGCAAAGCTCGAATCATTTAACCCTGCAAATTCAGTAAAAGACCGTATTGGATTTGCAATGATAGAAACAGCAGAAAAAGACGGATGTATTCAACCCGGCAAAACTACTTTAATTGAACCTACCAGTGGAAATACAGGAATCGGCCTTGCTCTTGCAAGTGCTGTTAAAGGGTATAAATTAGTCCTTACCATGCCGGAAACCATGAGTATAGAAAGAAGAAAACTGTTGCATGCTTACGGGGCAGAACTGGTTTTAACTCCAGGAGCTCTTGGCATGAAAGGCGCTATAGAAAAAGCTTGTGAGCTATCGCAAGAGATAGAAAATTCTTATATGCTAAATCAATTTGGCAATCCCGCAAATCCTGAAATCCACAGAAAAACTACAGCAGAAGAAATATGGCGGGATACTGACGGGCAAATTGATATTTTCGTCGCAGGAATTGGAACAGGCGGTACAATAACCGGGGTTGGTCAGATTCTTAAGCAAAGAAAGCCTGATATCCAAATTATCGCTGTCGAACCTGCAAAAAGTCCTGTTTTATCAGGTGGACAACCCGGGTCTCACAAGATTCAGGGTATAGGTGCAGGATTTGTGCCAGAGATTCTAGATCGTTCAGTCATAGATGAAGTATTTCAGGTTACAGATGAAGATGCAATGGAGACAGCCAGAGAATTAGCTAAAAAAGAAGGAATTCTCTGCGGTATTTCCTCAGGTGCAGCTACTTACGCCGCTATTCAGACAGCTAAAAGAGATGAAAATGCAGGAAAGCTAATAGTCGTAATCTTGCCTGATTTTGGCGAAAGATATTTAAGCACGCCTTTGTTTGAAGAATAATTAATAAATTGTTATTAATGCAAATAATTAAATTATTTGCAGTTAAAATAAACATAGAAAATCAAAAACTTGGAGACAGCATGTTTATACACAGAATAAAAGAAGATATACAGACCATATATGAGAAAGACCCTGCAGCAACGAATATAATTGAAGTATTATGCTGTTATCCGGGTTTCCATGCTCTTCTAATGCACAGAATTGCTCATAAATTATATAAATGGAAAATATCTGTAATACCCAGAATGATATCTAATATGTCCAGATTCTTTACAGGAATTGAAATTCACCCCGGTGCACAGATAGGCAGAAGGTTTTTTATCGATCATGGCCTTGGTGTTGTAATCGGTGAAACTACCATAATCGGGGATGACGTTCTGATCTATCAATGTGTAACATTAGGCGGTACAGGTAAAGAAACCGGCAAACGCCATCCAACCTTGAAAAATAACGTAGTAGTTGGTTCTGGGGCGAAAGTACTTGGAAATATTACACTTGGAAATAATGTAAGGGTAGGCGCAGGCTCCGTCGTTATAACTGATGTGCCTGAAGATTCTACAGTTGTTGGAGTGCCAGGAAGAGTAGCTGTTCAAAAAGGTGAAAAAGTAAGTCCTTTGCAACACAATATAATCCCAGATCCAGTAGTAGATGCATTAAACAGGCTTACCGATGAAGTCAAAGACCTTAAATCTCTAGTATTAAGCTATCATGGCAATGATTGCAATAAACAAGAAAGCCATACCGAACATACAGAAGCTTAGTAATTATTATATGCTCAATGTATAGAGGAACCTAAATATTGTAGCATTGTCATTCTGAACGAGGTGAAGAATCTCGAATAAATGACAATTCAAATCACAATTAAATAAAATAATTTAAACCCGTGGGGGGTTTAATCAAGCATTATCTATGATTTAATGCCTTAAAATTACTAAGGGGGCAAAAAATGAAAACAATCATTGGTATTTTAAGTCTAATATTTGTAATCACACTAACAACAATCAATCCGGGAATTGCTCAGATTAATAATATACAATACAGGGGATTAACAGCGAAAGAGGTATATAAGCTAGCGGCACCATCAACTGTAGTAATACGTACAGATGATGATTCACAGGGTAGCGGGATTATATTGCATCCTTCAGGGTTAATATTGACCAACTTCCATGTAATTGAAGGAGCAAAAAAAGAGGTTACTGTTAAATTGCAAGATGGAAGCACGTATAAAGTAACGGGCATTGGCACGGTTAATCCACTTTACGATTTTGCAATCATAAAAATAAATCCCAGTAAGAATTTACCCATTGTAAGTATGGGAAATTCTGAAGCTCTCGAACCTGGGGATGAAATCTTTGCCATAAGTACTCCCAAGGGGCTAGAATTTTCTATTTCAGATGGAATTGTGAGTCAGGTTAAATCTGATGTAATGTTCTGCCCTGATTGCATCCAGTTTACTGCTCCAGTATCCCCTGGGTCTAGCGGGGGTGGGCTATTTAATAATAGAGGTGAGTTAATCGGATTGATTAATGCGCGATTCCCATCTGAAATAGTTCAAAATATCAACTTTGCAACGCCGATTAATACTGTTAAAACCAACTTAAATGATAGCATTCGCAGTTTATCAGGTTATACAGGAACTATAGCATCACTTTTACAAAGCACATCAGAGCCAGGTCACTTAGGAATATACTATCTCAGACATGATGAGCCGGACCTTGCTATTCAGTTTTTTGAAAAAGCAATACCCCAACATAGCGCTAATCCTGAAATCCAGGGTATAGAATCAGCCATTCTGGCAGAACTATATCTCGATAAATTCGCCCGAGTTGGAGATATTGATAATGCCAAAAAGGCAAAGACCTATTTTAATAAAGCTTTAAGTCTAGGATTTAATGAGCCTGAAGTATATGCAGGTCTTGGCATTGCAGCTATTCTGACTAATGATACCCAGACTTACCGAGTGGCATATAATGAACTTTTAAAGATTGATCCCGAGCAAGCTCAGGAATTAAGCTTGTTTCGAGACAATATAGCAGCTCTCGAAAAAGAAACCCAGGGGACAGGGACTAAAACAGGCAATGAAGTATCCAAAGACACTTTATTAAAAAACAAAACACGTGAACTGCTAAGACAACCAGCCAAATTACAGGAATAGAAAATAAATGTCAAAATTAGTTTGTTTCATAGGAGTCATAGGTTCAGGTAAAGATTATAAAGCTGATAGGCTAGAAGAAGAAGGCTTTATAAAACTTAAAATTGCCGATGAAATATATCAGGAAGCTGAAAAAGAGTTGGGCATCGATCTTGATTCGTACGAAAACAAGGAAAATTTTAAAATAGGCAAGATAATTATTGGCAGAGATATACTGGATTCTGCTATTTATGAAGATACTCCTATAAGCCCAACAGATATATACAATATCAGGACAGGACGCGAATACCTTAACTGTAAAGGTACATTCAGAAGACAAAGAGATAAAAATTACTGGCTTGATCAATGGTGGAAAAAAGCCGTTCCACTACTTGATTCCGAAAAAAATCTTACCTGTAGTGATTTAAGATATTTAAACGAGCTAAAGTCTATTTATGAATGTAAGAAGAATACATCTCATACGGTAAAAATCATTTTTTGCAACTATAAATCCTATAAATATAACCCTAATTTTCCTGATCCATCAGAGAAATTAGCTCAAAAAATTCTATCTGATGGCTGGTGTCACGAAGATGAGCTGCCCGATGAGTATATAGAAGAGCTATTAAACAATCCTGAGCTATAGATTAAATAAATGATAGATAGGATATTAATTGATTCCTGTATAACCAGGATTAGCTGTAGTATAGCCAGGAGTGTTTTCATAAGTATAAGGGGTGGATTCCACATAAAATCCTGGATCAGCAGTTGTAAAATTCATATTAATTGAATAGAATTCAGTGTAAATATCCGAATAAACATTATCATTTGTTTGATTGGCTTTAATCTTTAACATCATCTGATCTGTATCAGGACGAGTTTTTCTTCCTCCAATGTATACAGATCCTTTATTATCAGGGATTATATTATATCCTATATCTGAAGATCCAGCAGTACTATAATCAAGCCTTTTATCCCATAATTTTGTGCCCTGCGAATTAAATTTTATTATTGCCATAGCGTCATCTGTACCATTATTGCCTTCCCCGGTAATATACACATTTTCATTGTTATCCACCCCCATTCCATTGGTGTAATCAGGGCTGCTAAGGG
>DNSU01000180.1:9900-10962 GCA_003499585.1 Cyanobacteria bacterium UBA9579
TGGACTCATTGATTCTACGAGCCCAGGTTACATTTCCGGAAGAATCTAACTTTATTGCAGTAAAATCCCAGCCATAAAAAACAGAGCGGGCTGCTATATAAATATTATTATTTTTTACTTTTACGTCAGTTCCCAAGTCATAACTATTAGAACCGCTATTAATTACTTTCTGCATTAACAGGGTTCCGGAAGAATTGAGTTTTATTAAGGCAATATCCATATTATTGGTTGCATTGGTATAATAACGTCCAATTGCATAGATATCTCCGTTTGTATCTACAGTTATGCCTAGAGCATCTGCATATTGTCCGGCAACGCCAATTGCCTTTCCCCATTCTACATTCCCGCCAGAATTTAATTTTAATATTGCCAGATTAGAATAACTGCCATTATGAGTCATCCCGGCAATATAAACATTTTTATCATTATCTACGGCTACATCATATCCAATGTCATCGTTGTTGTATGTGGAAGCAATTTTTCTTTGCCATATTACATTTCCGTTAGTATTCATCTTTATAACAAACATATCATCTACACCTGCAGTATCAGTAGATCCGACAACGTAAATATCTCCGGTATGATCTACAGTTATTTTTTTGCCAAGTTCATCAAGAGTTGTATTGCTATGGCCAACCCTTTTCATCCAGAGGATCGTCCCTGACGGACTTATTTTTGTTATAAGTGCATCATAATTACTTAATGCCCAATTATTTCCGTAGCCTGATAAATACATATTTCCATCAGGATCCATTGCCATCCCCTCAGGGATTTCAACGCTGCCAAGCTGCGTTGATAATTGCCATGGACAGCTAACAGTCCCACTGGCCACACAGGCAGTGTTGAAATCAGGATTACAGCAGGTATTATCAATTTCAGATACTATATTAGGATAACCGATGTTGTAAAAAGACTTACCCAACTCTTCTATTCTGATTCTTCCAGCGGTGGAATTGCTTGTTGGAAGGTTTAAATAATGGTTAAGATCATAATCTGAACCAGTTATATTACAATTATCACCATTCTTTTGACAGTCTTCTAAAAAGTATTTACAGGCATCTT
>DNSU01000180.1:11094-11264 GCA_003499585.1 Cyanobacteria bacterium UBA9579
ATTTGCCGTGATTTGCAAGAAAAGTAATTGTTTTACAGGCATTATTTTGTTTATACTTACAGTTTTTTATAGCTTGAAAGCAGTAGCTTGAAGAAAGATTATTTGCCAATTCACCTTTTATACAAGCTATAGAATCGGAATCATCTCCTTTAGGCAGCTTTATTAATAAA
>DNSU01000042.1:0-632 GCA_003499585.1 Cyanobacteria bacterium UBA9579
CTTCTGATTCCAGCTGTATCTACAAGGGTATAACAGTTACCATCAACGCATAAGTTTGTATTAATGGCATCTCTGGTAGTACCTGCTACTTCACTTACGATAACTCTTTCTTCTCCTAATAATGAGTTAACAAGAGAAGATTTCCCGGCATTTGGCCTGCCAACTATTGCCAGATGTACCGGTTTTGTTTCTTCATCTGAGACAAAATCAGGTATAGCTTTGACAATATCATCCAGTAAATCACCTACTCCTCCTGTACCATGCATGGATGAAACAGGATAAGGATCTCCAATACCTAGAGCATAAAAATCAGCTATAAGAGAGGTCTTTTCAGGAACATCTATTTTATTTACTGTTAAAAATATCGGCTTTTCACTTTTTCTTAGTAAATTTGCAACATCAATATCGACAGGATTAAGACCTTCTTTGCCATCAACCATAAAAATAATAACATCGGCCTCTTCTGTTGCTATTTCTACCTGTGTATAAATAGACATCATAATTTCGTCTTCCACACCAGGTACAATGCCGCCTGTGTCTATGACGGTAAAATCTTTGCCTGCCCATTCCACATTAAAATATAGCCTGTCTCTGGTTACTCCCGGCATATCATCTACTATTGATTCTCTGGA
>DNSU01000042.1:698-5060 GCA_003499585.1 Cyanobacteria bacterium UBA9579
TTGATTCTCTGGAACCGAGTAATCTGTTTACAAACGTAGATTTCCCTACATTAGGTCTTCCGACAATAGCTACTATTGGTTTTCTTTTCATAATTATTTATTATATCCGGTACATATTTGAACATTAACAAGTATAGCGCAAAAATATTTTAATGCTTATTCCAATTACACTTTGGTAACAGTAAATTATTGCGTATCGCTATATTGAAATAAAGAATTAATATTACTTAAATATTTAGTTCGGGAGTATTCAATACCTTTATCGGGCAATATCCACTTATTGTGATTATCTGATGAAGGAATAAGCACTGCTGCATATTTATCTTCATAAATAATTTTCCAGTCTTTTAAGCTTTTCAGGCTATTATAAGCTTTAGAATTATTTTCAGCAAGAATAATATCGGTATGATATTTGTTCAAGACTTTTTGAGGCTTATCATATCCAAAGAAAAAATTAGAAACATCGAGATATATCTCATTTGTGTAGACTTCCTCATATCGCCCATCTAATGAAACAAGACATTGAGGGTGAAGTTTCCATAGTGCATAACTCCCCCAATTAAAAGGCACAAGCAAATTGCCTTTTAAATTGTTAATTTTAATAAATTCAATAGCAGCCACAGGATAATCAGCAGGCTTAACTACAGTTAGATGAGATATTTTAATACAGTTTGCTATGCTTAATAACAGAATAACCATATATACGGTGTATTCTCTGGCAAAATTGATTAATTCAAATTGTTTTTCAGAAAATATATTTCTGAATTTACCTAAATATTCTCCAAATAAGGAATTAATTGCCGAATAAAAGTGTTGATAAGTAAAGATAGCCGCTATAATAACAAAGAATATGGCCTGTCTTTCTTGCCTGATGGAGAGTATTAGGGTTACAACAACCAGTGTTATTTCTGTCCAATCCAGCTTTTTAGTTTTTGATATTAATTTATAACCAAAACTAAGTATTGTCATAACAAGTAAAATCTTAAATCCGATCCAGTCTCCCGGCTTATCAAAAAGATTTAACGGCTCCCATTCTGTAATATATGGCCTTGGCATGGTAATTGCTTCAATCATATAATGCCAGAATTTTATTCCATAAGGGTTAATCAGAGTAACAGGCAGGGTTAGAGCTATGATTTTTAAATATTTAACGGGATTTTTTCTGTTTAGAAATTCCCCTACTGTATAAAGTCCCAGTAAACCAAGTCCAGCTACAAAACCACCATGGAGGTTTACCCATAGCAACATTGTGGCAGGAAATATCCAGATAAACCTGTTTTCTCCACGGCGTATTCTTTCAAGAATATATACCCAGAGAGTAAAAAACAAGTAAGTAAAAAGCTGGCATCTTATTGTGCTTCCATATCCCGGCCAAAGCGCAACTAAAGTTAGGATATAAAAGCTTATTCTGTATTTTTTATCTGTAGTAATTAGCTGATTGCTTGCCAGAATAAGAGATAAAACAGCAAAAGCCAATATGACTTTTAACCCAATAAGCCCGTAATCTCCGAAGTGATTGCTCAGAAAGTAAAATATGACTCCTGAACCCCATTCATGATCTATCCACATATCTTTTGTAGGAGTATATGCAAAGATATCGTGATTTAGTATCCATCCTGTCTGGAAAAACATCGAACCAACTGCCAGTCTGTGCCAGATATCCCTGTCTACACCATTATGTATAAGTGAAAACATGCATATAACAAAAAATAAGGTTATAAAAAATACGATTTTTCGTGTATGTTTCATAATTCCAGTCGAATTTTCTTTTATAAGTAAGATATCTACATAAAAGATACTAGCAGAAAATAGACTTTTCGGCTATTAATTCAGTTGAATTCTTACTTAAGCTTATGTCTTTGGCTTTATAAGAATTATTGATTTTACTCTTCTGGCAGCATTGTCTTTAGCAGAAGTCAGTACAAATTTAGGCTGATCGGGTAAATTTACGTACATAGATGTTGAGCTACCGCCATCAAGAGCAAGAGCTTGGTCCACTTCCAAACTTTTCATATATTCTGCTATCTCTTCTAAAGTCATTGGGTTTTCATTGCTTACTGCAACAAGCAAAATATGGTCTTTTTTAATTCCAATAGCAGATCTGGCATATTTTCCTAATGCTCCTGCTGATTGTCTTATTACTTTACCATCTTTTTTAACTACAAACGCCTCTTCTTCCAGTTTAAAGTCAGGTATAAGTTCTGGCCCTGCCTGTATCGAGTGAATTATCTCGCATTTCATCTCAACTGGGTCATTGTGCTGTGCTATATTATAAATTTTGCTGTAATTATCACAGTTTAAATGACAATTCGCTATTCTAAACTCTGATCTGTTTAAAATAGCAGGTAAATATTCTTCAATACCCGGATTAGATATGAGATTAAGGTTATTTCTGGGGTCTGCTACCAGATCACCATTCTCAATTATGTAAGAAGTGGTCTGGGTATTTGTTGGGTCGAAAAAGCCTGCGTTAATAGCTGCAACCGAGTTTGTTTTTTCTGCTACGGATTTTACTGTTTCAAGTGAGTTTGATACATAAGGTACTATGCATTCAGGGCATTTTTTCACATTTATATCAACTACATAGATCCCTTTGGTTGGTGAATAAAAATTTACAGCTTTATCAAATTCAAATTTTCCTAATTTCGAGCCTGATATGGCTAAAATTAGGAAAATCATAAGGACAGCGTAAAAAGTCATTAAAGATTTTGATGAAAAATCTTTGGTGATTTTTGTAGCCTGCTTCTTTCGCGAAGCGGCGTTAGCATAACCTGCTATTAATTGAGTAATGAAAAATTTATTTCTCGAATGTATCAGTGCAGAGTCCTTTCTTCATCCATACACATTTTTCGCAAATTCTTTGGTGGGCTTGCGGATTCATAATTTTTTTTAAGAGATTAGTTTTTTCCTGAAAATCAACTACCTCTCCTTCTTGTAATCCTATGATATTCATTACTGTCGAATCAAGCTTTTCTGCGTATGCCTGTGAACACATATTATTGTTTGGATTCAAGCAGTGTTCGCATATATCATCACTGCCTAGAGTAATTTTAACGCTTGCTCCCTGTTTTAAGGAATTGATTACTTTTTCCATATTAACCTCAAATTCTTTAGAATAACCATAACCTTTGTATCCCTGGATACATAAAAAATGATGTGGTCTAAGATTAATATAGCTCATTTTTGATATCAATTTCTATGATTGACAGGCAACTGCATTATTCTGAATTTCAGCTATTATTGCCTGTGCCATTTCTTTGGTAGAAGCATGACCACCTAAGTCAAAAGTTACGGTTTCATTCTTTTGAATAACCTTTGCAACAGCATTGTAAATATTGTTGGCTGCTTTTACCTCGCCTATATGTTTAAGCATCATAGCAGCAGATAGAATTAATGCTGTTGGGTTAGCTTTGTTAAGTCCTTTTAATCCGGGGGAGCTTCCGTGAACTGGCTCGAAAATTGCGAGATCTCTGCCATAATTTGCACCTGGTGCTATACCCAGACCGCCAATTAATCCGGCAGTAAGGTCTGATATAATGTCTCCATAAAGGTTTGGCAATAATAAAACATCATATAATTCAGGATATTGTACCAGTTGCATACACATATTATCAATTAACAATTCCTCGCACTGAATTTGAGGATAATCTTTTGCTATTGTTTTTGCTGCTTCAAGAAATAAACCGTCTGAAAGTTTACATATATTTGCTTTTGTTATTACCGTTACTTTTTTGCGGTTTTCTTTTACTGCATAGTCAAATGCAACTCTGGCTATTCTTTCAGAAGCGCCTCTTGTAATAAGTTTTATTGATTCAGCGGTATTTTCGTCTATTTGTCTTTCAATGCCCGCATATAAATCTTCTGTGTTTTCTCTAAACACCACCAGGTCAATATTATCAAATCTTGATTTAATCCCTTTTATTGTTTTTGCCGGCCTAACACAGGCAAATAAATCCAGTTCTTTTCTTAAAGTAACATTTACACTTCTAAAACCCGTTCCAATAGGTGTTGTAATAGGGCCCTTCAGTGCGATTTTATTTTTCTTTATTGATTCAAGAACTTTATCGGGTAAAGGAGTTCCTTCTGTCTCAATAAAATCAGATCCGGCATTTACTGTTTCCCAATTGATTTTAACACCGGTTGATTCAATAACTTTTATAGTTACTTCAGTAATCTCAGGCCCTATTCCGTCACCTGGGATTAAGGTTATATTATACATACGATTTCCCCCTATGTTAACTGAAAATCACCATGTTTTTCTATGTGTTTTGCTAATCCGCCTTCATTGAGGATTTTTATCATAACATCAGGTAGAGGTGTTATTGGAATTTCAGATCCCTGTGTCAGGTTTTTAACTATACC
>DNSU01000204.1 GCA_003499585.1 Cyanobacteria bacterium UBA9579
CAAAGTCATACAATTCGTAATTTCTTCTGTCTTTTAACGCACCATCAGCATGGATTCCTGATTCATGAGCAAAAGCATTGTCTCCAACAGCAGGCTGGTTAATAGGAAGCGGGACCCCAAAAGCATAGGATGTATATTTAGCTAATTTCCATGCCTGACTTAAATCAATATTAGGGTCAATAACATATTTATCTTTAAATCCGCTTGATTTTAGCAGTGCAAGAAGGCAGGATACCAGATCAGCATTACCTGCTCTTTCTCCCATACCATTAATAGCAGTGTTAATATATGCATCAACTCCTGCGTCAATAGCTGCTTTTGCGCCCATTATTGAGTTAGCAACAGCCATGCCAAGATCATTATGGAAATGCATTTCTATTGGAAGTCCTACAGCAGATGCAAGATTGAAAATTCTGGTATATGTAGTCTGGGGATCATCATAACCAAGAGTATCGCAATATCTGAGTCTGTGTGCACCATGTTCTTTCATTGCTTTGCCAAACTGGATTAAGAATTCTTCATCTGTTCTTGAAGCATCTTCTGCATTGACACCAATCACAATTGCGCCACAGGTCTTAGCTGCATCAACTGCTTCTGCTGCTTGAGCAATTATGTCTTCTCTACCTTTTTTACCGCCAAATTTACCCTGAATCATTTGATCAGATGTAGATATTGATAAATTAACGTGTGTTAATCTCGGAACATTTTGATATGATTGATATACATCGCTGGCTAATGCTCTCATCCAACCGCTTAACTTTGTTTTATTAACTACTCTTCTGTCAACCAATTGTAAATTTGCATTCAAATAATTAATTTCGTGCCGAGTAGTAGGGAACCCGAATTCTGACTGGGTGATACCCATTTCATTTAAAAGTAGATTTATCATAGTCTTTTGGAGTTTTGCAAGACCGAGTCTTGAAGTCTGAACGCCATCCCTGTTTGTTACATCTACTATGTAAATAGTATTCTTAGCCTCTGCCATAGTTGTTACCTCATTTATTTCTATATGCCGTGAAATAATCTCTTCTTAAAACGTATGCCTCACACTTAATCTAAGATTATACAATTTTTCACATTAAAGCAATACTTTGTTTCAAGATATTTATAAGATAATTCCCTAAATTTTAAAAAAATTGTTTTAAAATATAATTATATATTATTTGGGAGCAGTAATTATGCAAAATACTCCACGAGGGATGAGACTACATATAGGAATTTTTGGTAAAAGAAATGTTGGTAAATCTCATATATTAAACTCTTTGACAAAACAAAATATATCTATTGTTTCAAATATAGCAGGAACTACTACTGATCCTGTGGAAAAAGCAATGGAATTATTACCTTTAGGCCCGGTTTTATTCTTAGATACTGCCGGAATAGATGATGAAGGTAATCTAGGAGAGATGCGAGTACAAAAAACTTATAAAATTCTAGATAGAACTGATCTGGCAATTATTGTTTCCGAGCAATCAGGCTGGGATAAATTCGAAAAGCACTTATATGATGAACTTAAAAAGAGAAATATTCCTGTTATTTCCGTATTTAATAAGGCTGATCTTGGAAAAGTATCTGAAGATAAACTACAAGAAGTAATAAACCTTGGTTTAGAGCCTTTAACTATTTCTGCAATGCTGGGAGATGGCATCACAGAATTAAAACAGAAAATTATCAAATCAGCTCCTGAAGAATTTTTAAATGATCCTTCCATAGTTTCAGATTTAGTTCCTCCGGGAGAACTTGCTATACTTGTGGTTCCAATTGATCTTGAAGCACCAAAGGGCCGATTAATACTCCCACAAGTCCAAACTATCAGAGATCTTTTAGATAATGATTCAATTGTAATGGTAGTTAAAGAAAGAGAACTAAAAGATGCTATCAATAGATTGAATCAACCTCCTCATCTGGTAGTTACTGACTCACAGGCTTTCTTGAAAGTTGCCGCTGATGTACAAAACAACGTAAAGCTAACCTCATTTTCAATTTTATTTGCCAGATTCAAAGGCGAATTGAATGAATTTGTCAGGGGCGCTATGGCTATAGACTCGTTAAAATCAAATGACAAAGTATTAATTTGTGAATCATGCACTCACCATGCCATAGGAGACGATATAGGCAGAGTAAAAATTCCAAGATGGCTTACCCAATATGTCGGAGGAAAATTACAGTTTGAGCATTATGCAGGGCATGATTTCCCTAAAAATATCTCTGATTATAAGCTAATTATTCACTGTGGAGCCTGTATGACAAATAGAAGAGAAATTCTCTCAAGAATAATGCAAGCTAATCAAGCTGAAGTTCCCATAACAAATTATGGTTTAGCCATAGCTTATTCTCTCGGTATTTTTGAGAGAGCTTTAGAGCCTTTTCCACTGGCAAAACAAATTTATGAAGAATTAAGATAAAAATTCTTTTAACAAATTGTAATCTTTTTTGATTTCCCGAGTTCAAGTTTTTTCTAATTATCAATTATATAAAGATTACTTATAGGAGACTTTGAAGCTGTCTGAAAAGTTTTAA
>DNSU01000176.1 GCA_003499585.1 Cyanobacteria bacterium UBA9579
GTACTGTCAGGGCCGTTGCTTCTTAGCCAGTTATCAGCAAATATCCCATCGAACTGAGTTGTTCCGTTTCCAGTAGCTGAATGATAAGCATGACCTGCCCAATATGTGCGCATATCTGCTTTTCTTAAGTCAAATATACGTCTTTGAGATACATTATAGCTTCCATACTGCACATAGCTGCCATCGTTATTGCGATACCAGGCATTTTTATCATTCACTAAATCCCATGTGCTTCTATTCTGTGATGTTCTCCATGGGTTATCAGCATTATCATGGAACCAGTACTCGTAACCGGAAGTTGGTGGTGAGTAATTTTCCACGCCTTCTTGTGCGTGATAAGGAAGAACATATACTCTTCTGCCTAGAGCTTGAGCTTTAGCGTATACGCCATTTCTGTACTTTAGCAATCCCATATTAGGATTATGTGTTGCATCATAAGTATCAACAAACTTATCGCTGTATCTGCCTTTAACTCTGTTTAAGTAGATAAAATCAAAATACTGTGCTGCATATTGTTGATATTTGTTAGTATCACCATTGTCCTCTAATCCGCTATCTAGAACGTTCCATTGATTTCCTACCAGGCGAGGATAAGGTCTTGTAACAACATCCCTTGCATAGCTTGATGTTGTACGATTCCAAATAGCTTTTTTCCAGAAGTAACTATTTGAATTAAGCCCATACTGAGTCATGGTCGTAAAATTTACACCAGTATCAGCAGCCAGGGCTTTGCTGTTTGATAGATCAGGTATGATTGTACCTTGTGCCAGCATAAGAGCTGAACACATAACTGCAATCGTTTTCTTAAGTCCCTTCATGCTTTCTAAATCTCTCCAGTTGTTGTTATACATAGCTTAAACATTTTTCAAATTTGAAATTCAGCAATAATCTTGCTAATCCTTCCAAACTCTACTATAGTGAAAAACTTTCAGGGTTTTCCTATTTATACTTTTGCACATTTAATTAAATGTGTGTATTTCTAAAAATAGAGAATAATCGAGTGAGGCTTTATATAACAAGAGCTTTGATAAAAAATAAAAATTTTTATGAGCTTAAATAAAAGACATATTTAAAAATATAAATTTAGCAAAATAGCTCAATAAAAGTCTCAAAATACTAGCGTTAAAACCATTTTTACTATAAAATACAACTCCGGGGTTCGTATTGTAAAGAGAAGAAAGTGTGTTTATGAGGAAGAGAATTAACATTTTTGTTATTGCGTTAATGCTTTTAGGCACTACTACCATTAGTGCAGTAGCTAAAGACTTTAGTGATATAGATTATACGCATTGGGCGTATCAGGCTGTTCAAGCTTTGGCAGAAAATGAAGTAGTTGTTGGATATCCAGATGGGACTTTTCAACCTGATGAACCTGCTACGAGAGCAGAATTTGCGACAATGGTTAAAAAGGCTCTTCGTCAAGAGCATGCCCAGCCTTGTGAGATTTTCTACTTTTCAGACTTAGCTGAAACTCACTGGGCATATAGTACAATTCAAAAAGCGTGTGCATTTGATCTTATTAAAGGCTTTCCTGATGAAACATTTAAGCCCGAGGATAATGTTTCAAAAGCTGAAGCAATTGCTATTATGATCTCTGCTATTGATACAGATAATATAACTGTGGCTCAGGCTAAAGAAGCATTAAAAATTTATACAGATGCCAATCAAATTCCTGATTGGGCAATAATTCCGGCTGGTAAATCCGAGAAACTTAATATGACTGCTCATAATCCTATGACTTTTAGTCAATTTGAGCCTGATAAGAAAATTACACGAGCTGAAGTTGCAGTTAATCTTTATAACATGAAAGAACAGGCTAAAATTAACCCGAACAAAAAACTAGCTCCTAAAAAAGCTGATGGGCTAGTAATAAATGAAGCGACTGTAGATGGAACCGTAGCCACAATACCAGCAGGAACACTTATTCCTGTTAAATTAGCAGCGGCATTATATAGCCAAAAAAATGATGCAGGTGAATTATTTACTGCTGAAACTTATGTAAATCTTGTCACTAAAGAAAATTATCTTTTAATTCCTAAAGGCAGCAGTGTTGTAGGTAATGTTGAGCAGTTAACACCTGCCAGATATTTTATAAGAAATGCCAAAATGGATCTTGATTCAAAACACATCAAAACCTCTTATACCAAGAGAGCTGATTTTTCAGGGAATGTAAGCTTTAAAGAAGTTAAAGACGGTAGATTTAAAGCCATTATCAGATTCATAATCAGAGGTAAGAAAATCAATCTTGAAGAAGGTGAGCTTGTTCAGGTAGAATTGGCACACCCGGTGGTAATTGCTTTAACAAGCACTACAATTCTAAAATAATAAATTTAAAAAATACTCCTGATCAATAAATCAGGAGTATTTTTTGCTTTATGACACATATATTTCCTGATCAGTAGATGATAAAAGTCATTTCAATCATTATCTTTTCATAGATCAGTTATTGGTTTATACTATCCTTAAAGAATAGCTAAGGAATAAATTAATGATTAATAATACCAATAAACCTAATACTAGGAAATATTGGCATAATTTTATAGTTTTCTTCATTACTTTCCTTGTAATTGTTGGCACAAATAATTTTTGCCTTGCAGATAAAGAGCATAATTTAACCATATTGCATACGAATGACGTGCATGGACGACTTCTTCCCATGGATTATTCAGATGAACTACTTTCTATAGGAGGAATAGCAAGAAGAGCAACAGTAATAAAGACTATTAGAGAACAAAACCAGAATACTCTATTGCTGGATGCAGGTGATGCTATCCAAGGCAGCCTATTTTTTAAATTTTATAACGGGATCCCTGATGTAAAACTCATGTCCAAAATGGGCTATGATGCAGCAACTCTTGGAAATCATGAATTTGATAAAGGAATTGATGAACTTGCAAAAGTAGTAAATACTGCAAAATTTCCATATCTATCTGCTAATATCAGATTCCCTAAAAATAAAGTTCTTGATCGCAAAGTCAAAGATTATGCTATAAAAAAATATAAAGGGTTAAAAGTAGGAATTATAGGCATAACTACAGACGATCTAAAAACTCTAACCAGCGATACCAGCGACATAAAAATCCTGGATGATATTCAAACAGCTAAAAAGCTTGTTAAAAAACTGAATAATAAAGTAGATTTTATAGTGGTTTTATCTCATATAGGATTACAGGATGATATTGAACTGGCTAAACAGGTTCCTGAGATAGATGTTATAGTCGGTGGACATACACATACGTTTTTAAATAAGCCTATAGCTGTTCTTAATGAAGAAAGCATAACTTTAATTGTGCAAACTGGAGAGCTTGGCATTGCTTTAGGGCGATTAGATCTGGTTATTAAAGATAAAAAAATCGAAAAATACAACTATAAGTTACTTGCTATAGACAAGAAAATTGAAGAAGATGAATCAATAGCTAAAGAATTATCGATACTTACTCAGGAAATAGAAAGCAAAACCAGCAAGGTTGTAGGGGTATTGAACAGCTCTATAGATGCAAGGAAAGATAAAGTCAGAACCAACCTCACAGAAGCAGGCAGCCTGGTAACTGAAGCTATTAAATCCAAATATCCTGACATAGAAATAGTAATGCAAAATAGCGGTGGAATAAGGGCTCATAAATATATAAATTCCGGGCCTATTACTCTTGGAGACATAATTGAATTATATCCGTTTGATAATACTGTTGTACTTGCTGAAATATCAGGTCAGGATATAAAGTCAATCCTTGAAACAAGCGCAAAAGATTTACCTGATTCTACCGGTGCATTCCTGCAAACCAAAGGACTTGACTATACAATAGATTTATCTCAAAACCCACAAAAGTTATCAGATGATAGAACTAAAATAATCAATGAAGGCAATAGAATATCAAATATAAAAGTTAATGGAATTTCTGTGGATGAGAAAAAATATTATAAAATTGCAGTAAATGATTTTATTTTTGGTGGAGGGGATGGTTTTTCTCAATTTAATAGTGCAAAAGATGTTCAAAAAACTAATGTTCTATTATTATCCACAATAATAGAGTATATAGAGCAAAATTCCCCCATATCATTAACCGTAAAGGATAAGATTAATTTGCTGGATTATAATAAAATTAGAAAATAATTTTTATGAAATATATTAGGGTTGTAAAATATTTATGAAAAGTAAACAAAAGCTAAAAACAGTAATACCAATAGCAATATTTGGGTTTGTTTCCCTTATGGTAATAAACTTTTCAAATATTGATATTATGAATAATTTTTCCCTGAATACAAGTAAATCACGAGAACTCTATCAGGAAGCAAAGAAGCATCAGGATGACAAAGATTATAAATTGGCTTACTACACCTACAGCAAAATCCCATCAGGATATATAGCATATGATGTTGTGCTATTCCAGCAAGCAAAATGCGCTGCATCCTTGGAAGATGAGAAAACTGCCATAAATAAGCTGGAAACACTACTGTCAAAATATAAAGGAAGTCCTCTGGAAAGCCAGGCCAGCTACAGTTTAGGACAGGCATATATAAGAATTAGTGATTATCAAAAAGCTGAAAAACTATTCATAGAAACCATAAAAAATCATCCAAAATCCAACTATGCGGTAGGCAGCTATTACTACCTTGGTCTGATTAATAAAAATAAAGACAAAAATATTGCCACTCAATACTGGTTAAAATATTTAGCTGCTGCGCCGGATGGAAGATTTGCACTTGAATGTACAGATGGAATAAAGTCTTTAAATGTCAATTTGACAACTTCTGACAAAAAAAATATAGGTATAGCCCTATATACAGCCCAGAGATATAGAGAAGCTCTCAATTATATGAGACAAGTCCCAATTCAGGATAGCTGGTATCATCTTGCTAAAATTAATGCTAAATTAGGAAATACTAAAATGGCAAGATATTTTCTTAAAGAAGGCATATGGAAATATCAAAACACTGTTACCAGAGAGCACCTGCAAGATGCTATGCTGTCTTATGTGCGCTATTCACCTCAACCAGCAAGCAGTAGCTGGTCAGAATTAATTAATATAGCACAAGGCACAAAAGACTTCGCTCTTTTCAACAAGGCTTTATCAACTCCAAAATCATACTCATTGCAACTTTATAAGACCATAGCAGATAATTACTCCGATGGGTATTATGCATCTGAAGCCTTGTGGAATCTATTCTGGAATGAATATAATAAAGGCAACTATAATCAGGCAATAATCCTTGGTAAAAAACATATAAACAAATATACAAACACTCTGGCTTCCCCTAAAATAATGTTCTGGACAGCGAAGGCTTATGAAAGGACAGGTCATAAAAACTTAGCTTCAGACTATTATAAAAAATTATTATCGCTTTATCATGATAGCTATTATGCATTCAGAGCAGATGGGAGATTAAAAGCTTTAACTTCAGGTAAAGATCCTGGCTGGTCAACAAATATTCATTCATCAATTGATGAACAGAGCCCTCCTTCATTGCCATACTCTTATAGTCATATCTACCAAAAATATAATGCACAAATAGCAGAATTAATAAGCGTAAATGATTATGAAACTGTGTTAAGTATTATAAATAATGACCCTTTTATTGATAGCTGGATAAAAACACAAACTGGTCTAACATCAAAATCGATAGTATTGGCTAGGGATGGCATGAATAAATTAATGCCAAAACCTGATTCCAGTGATAGGAGATGGCGACTGATTTACCCTGTGTATTACGCAAAAGAGATAAATCATTATGCTCGTTCTAATAATGTTGATCCGGTTTTAATATTAGCTTTAGCTAAAGAAGAAAGCTATTTTAATCCTCTTGCAGTTAGCTCATCCAATGCTCAAGGATTAATGCAGCTTTTACCGGGAACAGCAAATGACATAGCAAGATGGAATAAGCTTGGTACGGTTAATAAATTCCAGCTTTTTAATCCTAATACCAATATTAAACTTGGCACAGCATATTTTAGTTACGTAAAGAATAGATTACATAACAGTTCTCTGTATGCTGTAGCAGGTTATAATGGTGGACCCGGGGCAGTGGAAAAATGGTTAAGAGCTATTCCACATGACGATTTAGATCAGTTTATTGAAAATATTCCTTATGACCAGACAAGAAATTACATAAAAAAAGTCTATGGCAGTTACTGGAACTATAAAAGAATTTATAATTTTAACTAATTGATTGTAATGATTATTATCG